>NZ_JBFTZN010000047.1:0-27114 GCF_056406775.1 Allobosea sp. P1_A7 | reverse complement strand
CGCTCCTTCTTGATCGTGTTGCCATAGGAGATGCGGTCAGCGGTGGCGCCGGCCGCGAGAGCGAGCTCGATCTCGACGACCGAGGCGCAATCGAAGCAGGAGCCGAGCTTGGCCAGCAGGGCAAGCACCTCCGGTGCCGGGTTCGCCTTCACGGCGTAGAAGACGCGCGTGTCGGGAAGGGCCCGGGAGAAGGCACGATAATTCTCGCGCACGACATCGAGATCGATGACGACGCAGGGACCGTCTTCACGGCGGTTACGCAGAAATTCACGGATGCGCTCGGTCATCGGCGCGACTCCCCTACGGCGCAAGCGGCGCCGATACGACGTATCGCCGGGTGAGTCGTTCGCAGGTCACGGCGCGATGGAGACGCCGAGAACAGCGGACGAAACGTCCGGACCCGAAACACCGTCGATTGGGGACCCCCCCGCACGGCCGGCAATGAAGGACAAGCCTCTTCGGTGTTGACCTGTGGAAAGCCAACGAGACCAAAAAAGCCCGCTCCGTCGTTGCTTTAAGCTGCGTCCCCCGTGGAGATTCGGGGTTTGCCGGTTTCGCCTCCGGCTGCTGGTCGCTGTTCGGGAGCGGCTCTCTTGCGAGAACCGGGAGCGTGATTTGAGGGGATATCCATCCCCCTCCATCCGTTTCCCATCCCTGGCGGCTGTCCGGCCTCTTGTCCGAATGCCCACCGACCAGCACGCGGCCACAGGCACGTGCGAATTGGGTAAGCCGCATATACGAACTGCGGCCCCCCTCTACAAGTTCTTTTTGACCTCGGGGTTCGGTTTTTTCGCCGAACGCGCGAGGCAGAAGCGCGCCGGGCTGGTCGACGGGCGCGCAACCGCAGGTATCGAGGCTGATCGAGCCTCAATCTAGACCCGCTTCTCGCAAAAGCGGATGCGGTTCCCAAATGGGTCCGGCACCTCCAGCGTGCGACCGCCCGGGCCATTTTCCTGGATACCGGGTTTCGAGAAGGGATAGCGCTTGCCGATCAGTTCGGCGCGATAGGCGTCCACGCCCTGCATCCAGACGAAGACGGTCGACCCTGGGCTGGCGTCGCCATGATGCTCGGAGAGGTGAAGTTGCAGGCCCGAGCGTGAAACCTGCATATAGATCGGGAATTCAGGTCCGTAGCGGTGGTCCCAATCCATGCTGAAGCCGAGGAAGCCAAGATAGAACTCCTTGGCTTTCTCCAGGTCGAAGATCCGCAGGATCGGGATACCCATATTCAGGGTCACGCCTGTCTGGTCGGTGCCGGCGGCCGGGCGGGCTTCTGCCTCGCCGATTTTCGCCGCGAGGATGTTCCAGTCGTCATAGCCGAACTGCCGGGCGACGATTTCGAGCGCCTGGGCATGTGAAAGCGCGGTCTGCGGAGCCACGGCTTCGCGCAGGGCCTTGGCCATCAGTTTCGCATCGCGATAGGTGCGCATGCTCACAATCCTTCTCGATGGTGGACGAAGCGGCCAGGGCTCGCATTGCTGGAAGCGTCCACCGGATCGATCGGGATCGGGACGGAAGCGGGATGCATTCACCATGCCCTGGGAGGGCGCGAGCGGCGGGCTGCATCCGGCCCGGGGCGAAACGTAGAAAACAGGGCGATCGGCTGTCAACATCGTGGGTGCCGGAGATGCGCCGCCGCTGCGCCCTAGACCGGCCCCATTTCATCGCCTAAGTCGTTGGCGAGATGCGCCTTCGGGCGCAAACGCGACGGGGCTTCCTCGAATCATGACCGTATCCAATCGCCGCCAGATCCTGGCCGGCCTTTCCGCCGCCTTGAGCTTTTCCGTGGCGCCCGCCGCGCTGCTCGCGCAGCAGCCGGAGACGCAGCCGGCTCCGGCCCCGACCCCACCGCAGCCGCGCTTCGGCTTCGAGGACGTGGTGCGCCGGGCTCGCGAGATCGCGGCCGCGCCCTATGAGCCTGGTCCGACTCTGCCGGAACCGTTGTCGCGTCTCGATTTCGACGCCTGGCGCGATATCCGCTTCCGCCCCGAGCGGGCGCTGCTGGCGCCGACCGGTTCGGGTTTCCGGATGCAGATGTTCCATCCCGGCTTCCTGTTCACGCGCCCGGTGACCGTGAACATCGTGCGCGACGGCGTACCGACACCGGTGCCTTATTCGTCGAACCTGTTCGACTATGGCCGGATCAAGTTCGAGAAGCCGCTGCCGGTCAATCTCGGCTTTGCCGGCTTCCGCCTGCATTATCCGCTCAACGATCCGCGCATTTTCGACGAGCTGATCTCCTTCATCGGCGCCAGCTATTTCCGGGTGCTCGGCCGCGAGCAGCGTTACGGGCTTTCGGCGCGCGGCCTGGCCATCGGTGCCGGCGTGCCCGGAGGCGAGGAGTTCCCTGTCTTCCGCGAGTTCTGGGTGGAGGCACCGAGCGCGGGCGCCGAGCGCGTCACGGTCTATGCGCTTCTCGATTCAGCCTCGGTATCGGGCGCCTACCAGTTCCATATCTATCCGGATGTCGACAGCGTGGTCGATATCAGCGTCGCGCTGTTCCCGCGCAAGACGATCGAAAAGCTCGGCCTCGCGCCGCTGACCTCGATGTTCTTCACCGGTGAGAACGACCGGCGCTTCCATGACGATTTCCGGACCGAGCTGCATGATTCCGACGGCCTGATGGTGCACTCGCGCACCGGCGAATGGATCTGGCGGCCCTTGCGCAATCCGCGGCAGCAGGCGGTTTCCTCCTTCGTCGAAAGCAATGTGCGCGGCTTCGGACTGATGCAGCGCGACCGTGTCTTCGAGCATTATCAGGATCTCGATCTCAGCTACGAGCTCAGGCCGTCCTACTGGATCGAGCCTCAGGGCGACTGGGGCGAGGGCGTGGTCGAGCTGATCGAACTGCCGACCGGCGACGAGACCAACGACAATATCGTCGCGCTCTGGGCGCCCAAGGCCGCGCTGGAGGCCGGCCGCGAGTTCCGCTTCGGCTACAAGCTGACCGCGCTGCTCGACTCCAGCGACCTCCACCCCGGCGGCCGCGTGATCAACACCTACCAGGCGAAGCCGAAGGCGCTCGGCTCGGGCGAGCCCGTCACCGATGGCGCGCGCCGCTTCATCGTCGATTTCGCCGGCGGCGATCTCGACTATCACCTGAAGCAGCCGGAGAAGGTCGAGATCGTGCCTTCGATCGCCTACGGCCGGATCAACCGCGCCTTTATCGTGCCCAACCCGAAGACCGAAGGTTTCCGCGCCTTCATCGACATCGTCGTCGAGCCCGGGCAACTCGCAGAGATGCGTGCCTTCCTGAAGAGCGGCGACAAGACGCTGACGGAGACCTGGAGCTATCCGTGGCGCGCCGAGGCCTGATCGCTCGGATCAGGCTGCTGCGGCCACGACCTCGATCTCGACCTTGAACTCGGGCAGCGTGAAGCCGGAGACGATCATCAGGGTCGAGGCCGGAGGCGGCGTGCCGACATGGGCGTCACGCGATTCCATATAAGGCTTCATATGCGCCCGGTCGGTGACATAGGCATTGATCCGCACGATATCGGCGAGCGTCATGCCGGCTTCGCCGAGGATCTTGGCGATGTTGGCGAAGCAGAGATCAGCCTGAGCCCGCGCATCTTCGGGAATGCTGCCATCGGCCGTGATACCGAGCTGCCCGGAGCAGAAGACGAGGMGCTGCCCGCCGGGCAATTCGGCTCCATGGCTGTAACGGGCGAAGGGCGGGCGGATCGAGGGCGGGTTGAGCGGCTTCATGCTGGTTCTCCAAAGCTGCCGGATTATGCCGCGCCGGGCGCCCAAGAACCAAATGCCCCGTGGCGGAGTTGATCAGTTCCGGTATTTGGGGGATTGAGGTGCTCATGCCACGTTCATTGCGCAGGCCTAGGCTTGCGAATCAGCTGAGCCAACGAGACGGGAATAGGCACCGCATGACGACCGTGACCGCGACACGACATCGCTTCTTCAAGGCCGCCTGCCTGCTGCCCTTCCTTGCGCTCACGGCCTGCGCGGGGTCGCAGCGTTTCAACGGGCCGGGACCCGGTTTTTCCGGTGGGCCGGGCTACGGCCAGCCTCAGCTGCAATCGGCTCCGCCGATCAGCTCTGCTCCCGTGACGTCGCAGCCCTTGCCGCCGCCGGGCGGATATCCGGCCGCCTCCGCGCCTTCGTCGCCGGGAGCCCTGCCTCCGCCGCAGGATCCGTTCTTCGATCCCAATGCAGGACGGCCGCAACCGCAGAGCGCGCCGCCTGTCGCCGGGGCAACCGAGATTCCGCAACTCAGAGGCGGCAGCGGCCAGGTCGCGACGCTGGGCCAGGGCGCCGCCCCCGCCCGCAGCGCGGGATCTTCGCGTGACAGCGTCATCGGGAGCTGGACCGCGCGCGAGGCGACGGGCAGTTCCTGCCGGATCCAGCTGTCGAGCACGCCGGCTCTCGATCTCTACCGCGCCAATGCGGCAGGCTGCGCCAATCGTGACCTGCAGAAGGTCAATGCCTGGGACTATCGCGACGGCGAGGTCTATCTCTACCAGCCGGGCGGCACGGTAGTCGCGCGTTTGCGTGCCGGGGACAGCGGCAGCATGAACGGCGCTGTCACCAAATCCGGCGCCGCCCTCTCGCTCAACCGCTGAGGTGGGCCTGCTCGTCGCGCCTCATGGGCGCGACGACGATCTCGCGAAAAAGGCCGGGCGCCAGAAGCGGCGCTGCAGCGACAGCGCCAGAGTGGCGAAGCCCTTGGCATTGTCGAAGGCTTCGTCGAGGACGGTGAAAGGCGTCGGCCCGCCGGTGGCGATCGTCCCCTCGACATCGTTGTAGCCGCCAATCAGCTCGGCCTCGAACTTGCGCGCCAGCCGGCGCATGGCAGCGTTCTCGGGTAGGCAGGTCATGTAGAGCGTGCGAATGCCGCGATTGCGCGAGGCCGTGATCAGCCGCGTGAACAGCGCTTCGCCGATGCCTTGCCGGCGCCAGGCCTTCTCGACGCTGAACGCGGCTTCGCCCGTCTGGGTGACGATGTCTTCCAGGCCGCGCAGTTCGGCCGCGCCGCGGACCTTTCCGTCCTCGATATAGGCATAGACCAACCCGCCGACGCCGAAGGTGGTCTCAGCGTAATTGACGAGAAAATCGTCGTTGACGGCCGTGCCAAAGCGCTCGCGACGCGTAAGCACGTCCAAGCGCAGCAGATGATCGATGAAGAGGGTGCGTTCCGCAGGCCAGAGCCGGCGAATTTCACCCTGGCCGGACATTGCGCCGGCCTTTGTCGAACGAGCCAATTGTCTTCTCCTGTCACAGCGCCATCTCGCGCTACCGTCCAGGAGGCGTTCGTCCCTAGAGCTCGGGTCGGAAGATGCGCCGCCAATCTGGGAATGCAAGAGGCGAAGCTGTGGCAAATTTGGGCGGGAGCGCGGATATTTCGCCCAATCTGCCCCGATCTGCGGCCCATGCCTAAGCGTGCATCAGCCAGCAGGCTTGCGGTTGCATCGAGCCTGGCTTAACCCGGGCAGCCGATGCTGTCCCGCCCGCAGGCCATGCCCGCCACCATCTCCGAACGCTATGTCGCCATGGTCGAGGCCGGCGTCATCGAGCGCGATGCGGCGCAATTCGCCGTGGTGAAGCGGCTCGAGGCGCTGTCGGAGACACTCGCCTCACGCCAACTGGCCAGAAAGAGCAGTGCGCTCGGCTGGCTGTTCGGCAAGCGGCAGGCGTCGGCCAATGGCATCAAGGGCCTCTACATCTGGGGTTCGGTTGGCCGCGGCAAGACCATGCTGATGGACATGTTCTACGACTCGGCGCCGGTTACGGCCCGCAGGCGCGTGCATTTCCATTCCTTCCTGGCCGATGTCCATGCGCGCATCCACGCCTACCGCCAGCGCCTGAAGGCGGGCGAGGTCAAGGAGCCCGACCCGATCGGTCCCGTCGCAGCCGAACTCGCCGAAGAGGCAACGCTGCTCTGCTTCGACGAATTCACCGTCACCGATATCGCCGATGCAATGATTCTGGGGCGCTTGTTCACGGCGCTCTTCGCGGCCGGCGTGGTGGTGGTCGCAACCTCGAATGTCGAGCCGTCGCGTCTCTATGAGGGCGGGCTCAACCGAGCGCTGTTCCTGCCCTTCATCGCATTGCTGACCGAGAAGGTCGACGTGCTGCGTCTCGATGCCCGCACTGACTTCCGGCTGGAGAAGCTTGGCGGCGCACCGACCTATCATGTGCCTGCCGATGCAACGGCCAGGGCCGCGCTCGACAAGGCTTTTCTGACTCTGAGCGGGGTCGCCCATGGGCAGCCGCTCGTCCTGTCGGTCAAGGGGCATGAGCTGCGCGTGCCGGAAGCGGCCGGGGGCGTCGCGCGCGCCGGTTTCAGGGATCTCTGCGCCGAGGCCTATGGCGCCTCGGATTATCTCGAGCTGGCGGAGCGCTTCCATACGCTGATGATCGAAGACATTCCGGTGATGGACGAGACGCAGCGCAACGAGGCGAAGCGCTTCATCATCCTGATCGACACGCTCTATGAGCTCCATGTGAAGCTGATCGCTTCGGCGCAGGCCGAGCCGCACGAACTCTACATCGCCACGAGCGGTCGCGAGGCGTTCGAGTTCGACCGTACGGTCTCGCGGCTGATCGAGATGCGCTCCGGCGATTACCTGGCCTTGCCGCATGGCCGTGCCGATTCCGCCGCCAGCGGCGACACGACCGGCCTGGTCGAGACTTGAGAAGCGTCGCCGCATGCCGACGCGCGAGCCGAGCGAAACCCGCATCCTCACCGTCGCCAGCGAGCATCTGCGCCTGCACGGGCTGAAGCGCTTCACCGTCGTGGCGGTCGCCGAAGAAGCCGGCATGACGCATGCCAATGTCTATCGCTATTTCCCGTCGCGGGCTGCGCTCGTCGACGCCGTGGTCGATGTCTGGCTCAAGGCGACGGAGCGCAGCCTCGCCGACATCGCCGACGGACCAGACCCCGCCCATGACAAGCTGGAGCGGCTGATCCTGGCTCTGGCCAAGGCCAATCGCGACCTGCTGCTGGAGGACCGGCATCTGTTCGCCGCGTTGTCGCAGGCTGTCGCCGGGCGTCATGCGATCAGCCGTCGCAACCGCACCCGGGTGAGGGCGCTGTTCGAGCGGGTCATCGACGAGGGCATCGGCTCGGGCGCCTTCGAACCGCGCGATCGCGACAGGGCGATCGCCTTCGTCATCGATGCCACGCATCGCTTCATTCACCCTGCTGCGCTGGCGCTCGACGCGGATGTGCCGCAGGCTTCGGTAGACCTTCGGTTGGCGACGCTGATCAGGGTCATCCTGCGCGTGCTGGCGACGGGCATCGTCTAAAAAATCTGGCTACAAATTACATTTTTTGTAATTTGTAATCGGAAATTTGCCCGCCTTATTCCTGCCTCGCGCGAGGCGTGCATTGCGCAAGACATTGATTTGACGGCGAGAAAGGTGAAGGCTGTTTTCCAGGGCGCGTGCGCTCCAGCCCGACCGTGATCGCCATAAGACGACTTGCAGCAAAAGGCCTGTTTGGGCCAAAGAAACCCACGGTTTCGCCGGGTCTCCGGCATCTCGCAGCGCAAGCACAAGGACTAGGCTATGGCCCGCAAGAAGATCGCCCTCATCGGCGCCGGCCAGATCGGCGGCACGCTCGCCCATCTCGCCGGGCTCAAGGAACTCGGCGACGTCGTGCTGTTCGACATCGCCGAAGGCATCCCGCAGGGCAAAGGCCTCGACATTGCCGAGTCATCCCCGGTCGACGGCTTCGACGCCGGCTACAAGGGCACCCAGTCCTATGAGGACATCAAGGGCGCCGATGTCGTCATCGTCACCGCCGGCGTGCCGCGCAAGCCCGGCATGAGCCGCGACGACCTGATCGGCATCAACCTCAAGGTGATGAAGTCGGTCGGCGAGGGCATCAAGCAATATGCGCCGAAGGCCTTCGTGATCTGCATCACCAACCCGCTCGACGCGATGGTCTGGGCCCTGCAGAAGTTCTCGGGCCTGAAGCCCAACATGATCTGCGGCATGGCCGGCGTTCTCGACTCGGCCCGTTTCCGCCATTTCCTGGCTGAAGAGTTCCAGGTCTCGGTCAAGGACGTCTCGGCCTTCGTGCTCGGCGGCCATGGCGACGACATGGTGCCGCTGGTGCGCTATTCCGGCGTCGCCGGCATCCCGCTGCCCGATCTCGTCAAGATGAAGTGGACGACGCAGGAGCGTCTGGACGCCATCGTCGAGCGCACCCGCAAGGGCGGCGGCGAGATCGTCAACCTGCTCAAGACCGGCTCGGCCTTCTACGCTCCGGCGGCCTCGGCCATCGCGATGGCCGAGAGCTACCTCAAGGACCAGAAGCGCGTCCTGCCGGCGGCTGCCGCGTTGAAGGGCCAGTACGGCGTGCGCGACATGTTCGTCGGCGTTCCCGTGGTCATCGGCGCCAAGGGCGTCGAGAAGGTCGTGAAGATCCGTCTCAACAAGGCGGAGCAGGAAATGCTCTCGAAGTCGGTGGCTTCGGTGCAGGGCCTGATCGACGCCTGCAAGTCCATCGATTCGTCATTGGCGTGAGATAGAGCGAAGGGCGTGCGGCAGTCTCGCTGCTGCGCGCCCTTCCATTCGCCCTCGCCAGCGCACGCAAGGAATTCGAGCACATGAACATCCACGAATATCAAGGCAAGGCGGTCCTCAAGGAGTACGGCGCGCCCGTCTCCGCCGGCTTCCCGGCCCTTACGGTGGCGGAAGCCGTCGAGGCCGCCAAGAAGCTCCCGGGCCCGCTCTATGTCGTGAAGAGCCAGATCCATGCGGGTGGTCGCGGCAAGGGCAAGTTCAAGGAACTGCCGGCCGATGCGAAGGGGGGCGTGCGTCTCGCCAAGTCGATCGAAGAGGTCGAGTCCCATGCCAAGGAAATGCTCGGCAACACGCTCGTGACGGCCCAGACCGGCCCGGCCGGCAAGCAGGTCAACCGCCTCTATATCGAGGACGGCTCGGACATCGAGAAGGAGTTCTACCTTTCGGCCCTGGTCGACCGCGAGACCTCGCGCGTTGCCTTCGTGGTTTCGACCGAAGGCGGCATGGACATCGAGGCTGTCGCCCATGACACGCCCGAGAAGATCCTGACCTTCTCGGTCGATCCCGCGACCGGCATCATGCCGCATCACGGCCGCACCGTTGCCAAGGCGCTGGGTCTCACCGGCGACCTCGCCAAGCAGGCCGAGAAGGTCATCGCCCAGATCTATGCCGCCTTCGTCGGCAAGGACATGGCGATGCTCGAGATCAACCCGCTGATCGTGACGACGCAGGGCCAGCTCAAGTGCCTCGACGCCAAGGTCTCGTTCGATTCCAACTCGCTCTACCGTCACCCCGAGGTGATGACGCTGCGCGACGAGACGGAAGAGGATGCCAAGGAGATCGAGGCGTCCAAGTATGACCTCGCCTATATCGCGCTCGACGGCACGATCGGCTGCATGGTCAACGGCGCGGGCCTCGCCATGGCGACGCTCGACATCATCAAGCTCTACGGCGAGGAGCCGGCGAACTTCCTCGATGTCGGCGGCGGCGCCTCGGAAGAGAAGGTCACTGCAGCCTTCAAGATCATCACCGCCGATCCGCAGGTGAAGGGCATCCTGGTCAACATCTTCGGCGGCATCATGAAGTGCGACGTCATCGCGCGCGGCGTCATCGCCGCCGTGAAGGCGGTCGGCCTCCAGGTCCCGCTGGTGGTGCGCCTCGAGGGCACGAATGTCGAGGAAGGCAAGGAGATCATCCGGACCTCCGGCCTCAATGTCATCCCGGCGGACGACCTCGACGATGCGGCACAGAAGATCGTCGCTGCGGTCAAGAAGGCTTGAGGAAAAACAATGTCCATCCTGATCGACAAGAACACCAAGGTCATCTGCCAGGGCTTCACCGGCAAGAACGGCACCTTCCACTCCGAGCAGGCGATCGCCTACGGCACGCAGATGGTCGGCGGTACCTCGCCCGGTAAGGGCGGTGCGCTGCATCTCGGCCTGCCGGTCTTCGACACCGTCGCCGAGGCGCGCGACGCGACCGGGGCCGATGCCTCCGTCGTCTATGTGCCGCCTCCGGGCGCGGCCGATGCGATCTGCGAGGCGATCGACGCCGAGATCCCGCTGATCATCTGCATCACCGAGGGCATTCCGGTGCTCGACATGGTGCGGGTCAAGCGTTCGCTCTCCGGCTCGAAGTCGCGCCTGATCGGGCCGAATTGCCCGGGCGTCGTCACCGCCGGCCAGAGCAAGATCGGCATCATGCCGGCCAATATCTTCAAGCCCGGCTCGGTCGGCATCGTCTCGCGCTCCGGCACGCTGACCTATGAGGCCGTATTCCAGACCACCCGCGAGGGTCTCGGCCAGACCACGGCCGTCGGCATCGGCGGCGACCCGGTCAAGGGCACCGAGTTCATCGACATGCTCGAGATGTTCCTGGCCGACCCCAAGACCGAGTCGATCGTCATGATCGGCGAGATCGGCGGCTCGGCGGAAGAGGACGCCGCGCAGTTCATCAAGGACGAGGCCAAGCGCGGCCGCAAGAAGCCGATGGTCGGCTTCATCGCCGGCCGCACGGCTCCTCCCGGCCGCCGCATGGGCCATGCCGGCGCGATCATCTCCGGCGGCAAGGGCGGCGCGGAAGACAAGATCGCCGCGATGGAAGCGGCCGGTATCCGGGTCTCGCCTTCGCCGGCTCGCCTCGGAAAGACCTTGGTCGACGTGTTGAAGGGCTGAACGCCCCCGCGACGAGATGGCCGGGCCAGCCCGGCCATCTTACTTAAGACGCAATGACGGCATGAGACGCTCCGGGAACGGGGCAGGACGACGGTAGAAGGCAGGACGACAATGGCTCGCCAGGACATCAACGAGGCTCTCGCGCAGACGGGTTTCCTCTATGGCGGCAACGCGGCCTATATCGAGGACCTCTATGCGCGCTATCAGGCCGATCCGAATTCGGTCGACGAGCAGTGGCGCGGGTTCTTCGCCGGGCTGAAGGATGATGGCCCGGCCATTATCCAGAACGCTAAGGGTGCGTCCTGGACGAAGCCGAACTGGCCGATCCATGCCAATGGCGAGCTCATCTCGGCGCTCGATGGCCATTGGGGCGTGGTCGAGAAGGTCATCGGCGACAAGCTCAGCGCCAAGGCCAAGGCTGCCGGCGCGACGCTCAGCGCGTCGGACGTGCAGCAGGCGACGCGGGATTCCGTGCGCGCCATCATGCTCATCCGCGCCTACCGGATGCGCGGCCATCTCCATGCCAAGCTTGATCCGCTCGACATCGAGCAGGCGAGGGATCCCGAGGAGCTGTCGCCGGCCACTTTCGGCTTCACCGACGCCGATCTCGACCGCAAGATCTTCATCGACAACGTGCTCGGCATGGAGTTCGCCACGCTTCGCGAGATGGTCGCGATCCTGCAGCGGACCTATTGCAACACGATCGGCATCGAGTTCATGCACATCTCCGATCCGGAGCAGAAGGCATGGCTGCAGGAGCGGATCGAGGGGCCGGACAAGGAGATCGCCTTCACCCGCGAAGGCAAGAAGGCGATCCTCAACAAGCTGGTCGAGGCCGAGGGCTTCGAGAAGTTCATCGACCTGAAATATACCGGCACCAAGCGCTTCGGCCTTGATGGCGCCGAGGCGCTGATCCCGGCGCTGGAGCAGATCATCAAGCGCGGCGGCGCGCTCGGCGTGCGCGACATCGTCTTCGGCATGGCCCATCGCGGCCGCCTCAACGTGCTGACCCAGGTGCTGGGCAAGCCGCACCGCGCGCTGTTCCACGAGTTCAAGGGCGGCTCCTTCGCTCCCGACGATGTCGAGGGCTCGGGCGACGTGAAGTACCATCTCGGTGCCTCGTCCGACCGTGAGTTCGACGGCAACAACGTCCATCTCTCGCTGACCGCCAACCCGTCGCATCTCGAGATCGTCGATCCCGTGGTGCTCGGCAAGGTCCGCGCCAAGCAGGATCAGTTCGGCGATATCGTCGAGCGCTCCAAGGTGCTGCCGCTGCTGCTGCATGGCGATGCCGCCTTCGCCGGCCAGGGGGTCGTGGCCGAGTGCCTCGGGCTGTCCGGACTGAAGGGCCATCGCACCGGCGGCTCGGTGCATTTCATCATCAACAACCAGATCGGCTTCACCACCTATCCGCGCTATTCGCGGTCCTCGCCCTATCCGTCCGACGTGGCGAAGATGGTCGAGGCGCCGGTCTTCCATGTGAACGGCGACGACCCCGAAGCGGTCGTGTTCGCCGCCAAGATCGCGATCGAGTTCCGGCAGAAATTCCACAAGCCGGTCGTCATCGACATGTTCTGCTATCGCCGCTTCGGCCATAACGAAGGCGACGAGCCGGGCTTCACCCAGCCGCTGATGTATCGCAAGATCCGTGGCCACAAGACGACGCTGGAGCTCTACGCCACCAAGCTGGAAGCCGAAGGCGTGGTACAGCCGGGCGAGTTCGACGAGATGAGGGCGGCCTGGAAGGGCAAGCTCGAGATCGAGTTCGACGCCGGCCAGACCTTCAAGCCCAACAAGGCCGACTGGCTGGACGGGCGCTGGGCCGGCATGAAGGCGATCCGCGCCGACGAGGACGACCCGCGCCGCGGCGCGACCGGCGTTCCGGCCGCGGTGCTGAAGGAGATCACCGAGAAGATCACCTCGACGCCGCCCGGCTTCAACGTCCACCGCACGATCCAGCGCTTCCTCGACAATCGCCGCAAGGCGGTCGAGGCCGGGCAGGGCATCGATTGGGCGACGGCCGAGGCGCTCGCCTTCGGTTCGCTGCTGCTCGACGGCCACCCCGTGCGTCTCTCCGGCCAGGATTGCGAACGCGGCACCTTCTCACAGCGCCACTCGGTGCTGATCGACCAGGAGACCGAGGCTCGCCATACCTCGCTGAACAACATCCGCGAAGGCCAGTCGCGCTACGAGGTCATCAACTCGATGCTCTCGGAAGAGGCGGTGCTCGGGTTCGAATACGGCTACTCGCTGTCGGAGCCCAACGCCCTGACTGCATGGGAAGCGCAGTTCGGCGATTTCGCCAATGGCGCGCAGGTCGTTTTCGACCAGTTCATCTCGTCGGGTGAGCGCAAGTGGCTGCGCATGTCGGGCCTCGTCTGCCTGCTGCCGCATGGCTATGAGGGCCAGGGGCCGGAGCATTCCTCGGCCCGCCTCGAGCGCTTCCTGCAGATGTGCGCCGAGGACAACATGCAGGTCGCGAACTGCTCGACCCCTGCGAGCTATTTCCACATCCTGCGCCGGCAGCTGAAGCGCGACTTCCGCAAGCCGCTGATCCTGATGACGCCGAAATCGCTGCTGCGCCACAAGCGCTGCATCTCCGACCTGTCGGAGCTGGCCGAGGGCTCGACCTTCCACCGCGTGCTGCATGATGATGCCGAGCGCGGCCGGTCCGAGACGAAGCTGGTCAAAGATGGCAAGATCCGCCGGGTCGTGCTGTGCTCCGGCAAGGTCTATTTCGACCTGCTCGACGAGCGCGAGAAGCGCGGCATCGACGACGTCTACCTGATGCGCGTCGAGCAGCTCTATCCGTTCCCGCTGAAGACGCTGGCGCAGGAGTTGGCGCGCTTCAAGGCCGCCGATGTGGTCTGGTGCCAGGAGGAGCCGAAGAACATGGGCTCCTGGACCTTCGTCGAGCCCTATCTCGAATGGGTGCTGGGCCATGCCGGCTCGAAGCCGAAGCGCCCGCGTTATGTCGGACGCCCGGCCTCGGCCGCGACAGCGACCGGCCTGATGTCGAAGCATACCGCCCAGCTCGCAGCGTTCATGGACGAGGCCTTCGCGGCCTGACCCTGTCCGAAGACGCCAGACAAAGACACGAACAAGAGGCCTGATATGGCGACCGAAATCCGCGTACCCACACTCGGCGAATCCGTCTCGGAGGCGACGATCGGCAAATGGTTCAAGAAGCCGGGCGAGGCTGTGAAGGCCGACGAGCCCCTGGTCGAGCTCGAGACCGACAAGGTCACGCTCGAGGTGAACGCCCCGGCTGCCGGCGTCCTCGGCGAGATCGTCGCCAAGGAAGGCGAAACGGTCGGCGTCAACGCCCTGCTCGGCTCGATCTCGGCCGGTGACGGCGTGGCTGCAGCTCCGRCAAAGCCTGTCGCGGCTGCCGAGGCTGCGAAGCCTGCCGCTGCTCCGGCCGCTGCTGCTGCGCCGGCGACCAAGGCTGCCGATTCCGGCCCGGCCGTCGCGCGCCTCGCCGCCGAGAGCGGCGTCAATCCGACGAATGTCGCGGCGTCCGGCAAGGACGGTCGCGTCACCAAGGGCGACATGCTGGCCGCCATCGCGACGGGTTCAGTGGCTGCGGCTGCGCCCGCAGCTCCGGTCCAGGTCCGCGCCCCGTCGGCTCCCGATGACGCTTCGCGCGAAGAGCGCGTCAAGATGACGAAGCTGCGCCAGACCATCGCGCGCCGCCTCAAGGAGGCGCAGAACACTGCCGCCATGCTCACCACCTTCAACGAGGTGGACATGTCGGCCGTGATGGCGCTGCGCAACCAGTACAAGGACGTGTTCGAGAAGAAGCACGGCGTGAAGCTCGGCTTCATGGGCTTCTTCGTGAAGGCCTGCGTGCAGGCCCTGAAGGAAATCCCCTCGGTCAATGCCGAGATCGACGGCACCGATATCGTCTACAAGAACTACTACCATATCGCGGTCGCGGTCGGCACAGACAAGGGCCTCGTCGTGCCGGTGGTTCGCGATGCCGACCAGCTCTCGATTGCCGGTGTCGAGAAGGAAATCGGTGCGCTCGGCAAGAAGGCGCGCGATGGCGCGCTCAAGATCGAGGACATGCAGGGCGGCACCTTCACGATCTCGAATGGCGGCGTCTATGGCTCGCTGATGTCGACGCCGATCCTGAACGCGCCGCAGTCGGCTATCCTCGGCATGCACAAGATCCAGGAGCGCCCGATGGTGGTCGGTGGCCAGATCGTCGTGCGCCCGATGATGTATCTGGCGGTCAGCTACGATCACCGCATCATCGACGGCAAGGAGGCTGTGACCTTCCTCGTTCGCATCAAGGAAGCTCTTGAGGACCCGGCACGTCTCGTCCTGGACCTCTGAGTTCGCATAGGACCGCGGGACCCGTGCCCGTGCCCGGCACGTCGCTCAGGCGGCCATCGCCGGGTGCGAGCTTGGTTCCCATTTCAAGGGCCTGATCCGGCYGCGCGACCACTCGGCTTGTCTTGCGGTCTCGCGCTGGGATCAGGGATAGGGAAGGAGTTCGCGATGGCTTTTGGCCCCAATCCTCCCTCGCTCCAGGCGCATCTTTGCGTCAAGGGCGGCCTCCAGGCGATCGCCTTCTACGAGAAGGCTTTCGGCGCCGAGTGCACCTTCAAGCAGATGGCGCAGGATGGCGTGCGGGTGTTGCACGCCAATCTTGCGCTGTTCGGCAGCGAAATCCTGCTGCATGACGAGTTCCCGGAATTCGGGGGGCCTGTCGCTTCGCCGCATGCACATGGCGGCGCCAGCATCGCGCTCAACGTCAATCTGCCGAGCCCGAGCGATGTCGACGCGGCAATGGCCCGGGCGGAAGCTGCGGGCGCAATCACCTTGATGCCGGCGGGCGATGTGTTCTGGGGCGCGCGTTACGGCCGCCTGACCGATCCCTTCGGCCATGTCTGGGCCTTCAACGCGCCGCTGGCGCCGGGCTGAAGCCTAAGCCCGATCGCGCCATTGCTTCAGTGCACGACCATCGCCGAGAAGGGGAGGACATAGGCCTGCAGCATCACGAGGCCGCCGACGAGGCAGGCCAGCGCGATCGAATGCCAGAAGACGAAACGCAGGATCGTGCCCTCGTGCCCGAACCAGTTTGTCGCCGTGGAGGCGACGACGATCGACTGGGCATCGATCATCTTGCCCATGACACCGCCGGACGAGTTCGCCGCCCCCATCAGGATCGGCGAAAGGCCGAGCTGTTCGGAGGTGACCTTCTGCAGATTGCCGAACAGCACGTTCGAGGCGGTGTCCGAGCCCGTCAGCGCCACGCCGAGCCAGCCGAGCAGGGTGCCGAAGAAGGGATAGAGCACCCCGGTTCCGGCAAAGGCGAGCCCGAGGGTGGCATCGATGCCTGAGAGCCTGGTCAGGGTACCAATCGCCAGCATGGCCGAAATGGTGATCAGAGAATAGGCGCAGAGCCTGATCGTCCGGACATAGGTCATGATCATGCGACCAGGCGTGAATCCCATGACGAAGCCGGAAATGATCGCTGCGATCAACATGCCCGAGCCGGTATAGGAGAGCCAGGTGAATGAGAACACGGCGGCCTCCGGTGTCGGACGTGGCGCAACCGGCGCCACCTTGGCGATCTGGTTATGGAGATCCGGCACCGGATAGCTCCACACGGCCCAGGAATTCACGCTGGTCTTGAACCAGTCCGTGCCCCAGATCAGCAGGATCGCGCAAACGATGATCCAGGGCGCCAGGGCCATCCAGACCTGCGCAGGTGCGGGCCGCTCCGTGGATACAGCCGGTATGATTCGCCCCTCGGCGGAGATGTCATGGCCGCGCAGGGCCGGGGAGGCCCAGATCTCGCGGGGCTTCCAGATCTGCAAGAAGCCGATCAGGCAAGCCATCGAGATCAGCGAGGCGCCGATATCGACGATCCAGGGATTGATGAAGTTCGAGATGAGGAACTGCGGCACTGCAAAAGAGACGCCGGTGACCAATATCGCCGGCCAGATCTGCAGCATGCCACGCCGGCCGGCGAAGACCCAGATCAGCCAGAACGGCACGAGCAACGAGAAGAACGGCAATTGTCGGCCGACCATGGCTCCAAGCAGGAACGGATCAATTCCGGTGACCTGGCTGAGCCCCTGGATCGGGGTTCCAAGAGCACCAAAGGCAACCGGCGCCGTATTGGCGATGAGCGAGAGCCCAGATGCCGCCAAGGGGGAAAAGCCGAGGCCGATCAGGATCGCACCTGTCACCGCGACCGGAGTGCCGAAACCGGAAGCGCCTTCGAAGAAGGCTCCGAAGGCGAAGGCAATCAGCAGGAGCTGAATCCGTCGGTCGCTGGTCACTCCGCCGATCGTGGTCTGCAAGGTTTCGAAGGCGCCTTTCTCGACCGTAAGTCGGTAGAGAAAGATCACATTTAGGACAATCCAGCCTATTGGAAAGAATCCAGTCACCGCTCCGAGCGCCGTGGCGCGGGCCGACATTCCGGCGGGCATCGTGAATATAAATATAGCCACAAGATTGGCGACAATAAGAGCAATGATCGCTGCAATATGTGCTTTGACGGTATTTGATGCGATCAATCCTAATAATACAAGGACGGGAAGCGCTGCGGCGAGCGTCGACAGGGCGCTGTTTCCGAATGGGTCGTAGACCTGATTCCACATGGCGCTATCTTCCCTTGAGCCATCGCAAGGCGGGAACGCGAAATGTGCTTCTTGGTATTGTTGCGAATTATACGCTCAATCAACCGAAATGATAGCAATCGCGCTCGCAATGTCGACATCTATTGCGGGCATGGCGGACTGCGTCAAAGCGATGTATTGCGGCCGGTAAGACGCCGCGCCGCGAGTGTCGGCGCGCATTGCCTGCTCAACGGAAGGAAGTCATGTCCTACGATCTCGTCGTCATCGGTACTGGCCCCGGGGGCTATGTCTGTGCCATCCGCGCCGCTCAGCTCGGCCTCAAGGTCGCCGTGGTGGAGAAGCGCAAGACTCATGGCGGCACCTGCCTGAATGTCGGCTGCATCCCGTCCAAGGCCTTGCTGCACGCGTCGGAAATGTTCGAAGAGGCCGGCCACACATTCCCGAGTCTCGGCATCAGCGTCGGCACGCCCAAGCTCGATCTCAAGCAGATGTTGGTCCACAAGCAGGAGACGATCGACGCGAACGTCAATGGCGTCGCCTTCCTGCTGAAGAAGAACAAGATCGAGGCCTTCCAGGGCACCGCCAGCATCCCCGGCGCGGGGAAAGTCGAGGTCACGGGCGCGGATGGCAAGAGCCAGGTCCTCGAGACCAAGAACATCGTCATTGCGACGGGTTCGGAAGCGGCCGGCCTGCCGGGCGTCGAGATCGACGAGAAGACCGTAGTGACCTCGACCGGCGCACTCGAGCTTGCGTCCGTGCCGAAGGAGCTGCTGGTGGTGGGCGCCGGCGTAATCGGTCTCGAAATCGGTTCGGTCTGGAGCCGTCTCGGCGCCAAGGTCACCGTGGTCGAATATCTCGACCGCATCCTGCCCGGCATGGATGACGAGATCGCCAAGCAATTCCAGCGCATCCTGCAGAAGCAGGGCTTCGAATTCCACCTAGGTTCCAAGGTCACCAAGGTCGAGACGGGCAAGAAGGGCGCGACCGTCACGGTCGAGCCCGCCGCCGGCGGTGAGGCCAAGACGCTGTCTGCCGATATCGTGCTGGTCGCGATCGGCCGTCGTCCGAACACCGATGGCCTCGGCCTGGACGCCGCTGGTGTCGCGACCGAGCGTGGTCGCGTCGTGATCGACGACCATTTCAAGACCAACGTCGCGGGCATCTATGCCATCGGCGACGTGGTGCGCGGTCCGATGCTCGCTCACAAGGCCGAGGACGAGGGCATGGCGGTGGCCGAGCTGATCGCCGGCAAGGTTGGGCATGTGAACTATGACGCCATCCCGAGCATCATCTACACGGCTCCCGAAGTCGCCGCGATCGGCAAGACCGAGGAGGAGCTGAAGGCTGCGGGCATCGCCTACAAGATCGGCAAGTTCCCCTTCACCGCAAATGGCCGCGCCCGCGCCATGCGCCACACCGAGGGCTTCGTGAAGTTCCTCGCCGATGCGGCGACCGACCGCGTGCTCGGCTGCCATATCATCGGCCCGCATGCCGGGGACCTGATCGCCGAAGTCACGGTGCTGATGGAGTTCGGCGGCTCGTCGGAGGATCTCGCCCGCACCTGCCATGCTCATCCGACGCTGGCCGAGGCGGTCAAGGAAGCTGCGCTCGCCGTCGACAAGCGCGCGATCCATATGTGAGCGGCATCTCGATTCCCGGCCGAAGCGTAGGCGGAGGCCCGGGAATCTCAGCCCATATGACAAACGCCCGGCGCTTCGCCGGGCGTTTCACGTTTCGGGTGATGCGAAGGCAGAACCGGCTTCCGCGTGACCTCGGCTTTATCGGCCCCGCCTTGCGTGAAAGGCGGTCAGGGTGTTGCGCAGCAGGCAGGCGATGGTCATCGGGCCGACGCCGCCCGGTACAGGCGTGATCGCGCCTGCAACCTTCACGRCCTCGGCAAAGTCGACATCGCCGGCGAGCTTGCCGTCGGGCAGGCGGTTGATGCCGACATCGATTATGGTGGCGCCGGGCTTGATCCAGTCACCCCTTACGAAGTGGGGCCGCCCGACCGCCGCGACCAGGATGTCGGCGCGCCGGCAGATTGCGGGAAGATCGCGGGTACGGGAATGGGCGATGGTGACGGTGCAGTCGGCCTGGACCAGCAACTGCGCCATCGGCCGGCCGACGATGCCCGAGCGGCCGATCACCACGGCTTCCAGTCCGGCGAGCGTTGGCAGGGTCTGCTTCAGCAGGATCATCGAGCCGAGCGGCGTGCAGGGGATCAGGCTGGCCTGTCCGTTGGCGAGGCGGCCGACATTGATCGGATGGAAGCAGTCGACGTCCTTGGCGGGGTCTATCGCCTCGATCACACGGTCGGGATTGATGTGCTTCGGCAAGGGCAATTGCACCAGAATGCCGTCGACGCTGTCGTCGGCATTCAGCGCGGCGACCTTGGCCAGCAACTCCGCTTCGCTGGTCTCGGCCGGCAGGCGGTGAACCGCAGAGTTCATGCCGATCTCGCCGGCAAGCTTTTCCTTGGAGTTCACATAGACACGGCTCGCCGGGTCGTCGCCGACGAGCACGACATGCAGGCCGGGGACCAGGCCCCGTTCAGCCTTGATCGCGGTGATCTCCTGGCCGATCTCGGCACGCAGTGCCGCAGCTGCCGCCTTGCCGTCGATGATGCGCGCCTGATCCGCCATGACCCACCGCCTGTGTTTCGCTGAGTGCTCCTCATGCGCGATCATCGTGCGGGCGGCAAGTATCGACGCACCATTATCGATGCGCCGTCGCCTTGGCCATTTGCGCCAAAGGCGCTGTTCTTGCCTGCGGCGACGGCAGCGTGATCGCCGCCTTGCCGCCACTCATGCTGGCCTGTATCGAGCGAGGGCAAGGCAGCGATTGACGGGATGGAGTGCTGACGACGTGACGACAGGATTTGCCGCCATTCCCGCCTCGACCAGCTATCGCCTGACCAATGCCCGCTCCCCGCTCTGCCTGATCGAGGGCGCGGATCTTGCAGCCGATCGTGACGGGCTGGCGCTGGTCGACCTTCGCGTCGAGGATGGGCGCATCGCGTCGATCCTGCCGGCCGGTACGGAAGCGCCGGAGGGCGGTCCCAGGCTCGATCTCGATGGCGGCATCGTGCTGCCGCGGCTGGTCGATGCGCATGTCCATCTCGACAAGGGCCATATCTGGCCGCGCCGCCGCAATCCGGACGGCACCTTCATGGGCGCACTCGAGAATGTCATGGCCGATCGCGAGGCCAATTGGACGTCGGAAGATGTGCGTGCCCGCATGGATTTCGGCCTGCGCTGCGCCTTCGCCCATGGCACGAGCGCGGTCCGCACCCATATCGACTCGCTCGGCAAGCAGATCGGCATCTCCTGGCCGGTGCTGGCCGAGATGCGGGCGGAATGGGCCGGGCGTGTTGCGCTGCAGGCCTCGCCGCTTTTCGGCATCCAGTTTGCGCTCGACGCCGAGCACATGCAGGCGGTGACGCGGGCCGTGAAGGCGCATGGCGACGGCATCTTCGGCTGCGTCACCTATATGATCCCGGAGCTCGCGGAGGCGCTCGACATCGTCTTCCGCACGGCGATCGAGAACGGCTTCGATCTCGACTTCCATGTCGATGAGACCAATGATCCGGCGGCGCGGTCGCTTGAATACATTGCCGAGGCCGCACTCCGGCATCGCTTCACCGGAAAGATCCTCGCCGGCCATTGCTGTTCGCTCGCTGTGCAGGCTCCGCAGGATGAGGCGCGGATCATCGCCAAGGTCGGGCAAGCCGGCATTGCGGTTGTGTCCCTGCCGATGTGCAACATGTATCTGCAGGACCGCGACGGCGGCCGCACGCCACGCTGGCGCGGCGTCACTGCGCTGCACGAACTGAAGGCTGCCGGCGTGGCGGTGATGATCGCTTCCGACAATACGCGCGATCCGTTCTATGCCTATGGCGATCTCGACCTCGTCGAGGTGCTGCGCGAAGGCACCCGCATCCTCCAGCTCGATCATGGCCCGACGGATTTCGCGGCGATGATTGCGCGCGCACCGGCTGCGATCATGGGCGTCGCCGACAAGGGCGTTGTGGCGCCAGGGCTGTCCGCCGACCTGATCCTGACCCGCGCCCGCGACTGGACCGAATTCTTCGCGCGCCCCCAGGCTGATCGCACGGTGCTGGTCGCCGGCAAGGCGATCGACCGGACGCTGCCGGACTACCGCGAACTCGACCATCTGATGAGCAAGAGCGCATGAGCCCCCGCTACGACATCGCCGCCCTGAAGAACCGTCTCGGCGGAATCAGGACCGAGGACAATCCGGCACTGGTGAAGCAGAAGAGCCGCGACTTCTTCTGGTACTCGCCGACCCTCAAGCGTCAGCTCGACCACGTCACGGCCGATATCATCGTCTCGCCGACCAGCGAGGCCGAGGTGCTGGACGTCCTTGCGGCCGCTCATGCACTCGGCATTCCGGTGACGCCGCGCGGCACCGGGACCGGCAATTACGGCCAGGCGATGCCGCTCTCTGGCGGGGTGCTGCTCGATCTCTCGGGGTTCAACAAGGTCAAGTCGATCCGGCCTGGACGCTATGTCGCCGAGCCGGGCGCGGTCATGGCCCGCATCGACGAGCAGACGCGGGCGCATTCCAGGCAGGAGCTGCGCCTGCATCCCTCGACCTATCAGACCGCTTCGATCGGCGGCTTCATCGCCGGTGGCTCGGGCGGCGTCGGCTCGATCAAATGGGGTGGCCTGCGCGACTGGGGCAACATCATCCGGCTCAAGGTCGCGACGATGGAGGCCTCGCCCCGGATCCTCGAATTCACCGGCGACGACCTGCACAAGGTTGCCCATGCCTATGGCACCAACGGCATCATCACCGAGGTCGAGATGCCGCTCGGGCCCGCCTATGACTGGGTCGACGTCATCCTCGGCTTCGACACGCTGCGCGCGGCGACCGAGTTCGCCAATGCGCTCGGCGAGCAGGACGGGCTGGCGCTGAAGAACCTCGCGGTCGTCGCGGCCCCGGCGCCGCATGACTATTTTCTGCGGCACAAGAAATTCCTGCCGCGCGACAGCCATGTCGTGATCGTCATGGCCGCGGATTTCGCAGTCGATGCGCTGCTCGCCTACGCCCGGCATTTCCGCGGCGCCGAACTGCTGATGCGCTCCGACAAACTCTCGCCGGAAGAGGCCAAGGGCCTGCCGCCGGGCTATGAGCTGGGCTGGAACCACACGACGCTGCGGGCGCTGCGGGTTGACCCGTCCATCACCTATCTCCAGGTGCTCTACCCCTTCCCGAACCAGGTCGAGCTGATCCAGCGCATTCATGAGCGCTTTGGCGACGAGGTGCGCTGCCATCTCGAATTCGTCCGCTTCGACGGCAAGGTCACCTGCTTCGGCCTGCCGCTGGTGCGCTTCACCAGCGAGGAGCGGCTCGAGGAGATCATGGCGATCCATGAGGAGATGGGAGCGCCGATCTTCAACCCGCATCGCTACACCTTGGAAGAAGGCGGCATGAAGCAGACCGACGAGCTGCAGCTCGCTTTCAAGCGCGAGGCCGATCCGCAAGGCCTGCTCAATCCCGGCAAGATGATCGGCTGGGAGGATCCGTCCTACGATTACAAGTCTGGCAAGACCTTCCTGTTCCGCAGCCTGGCCGATGCCGGCGTGGGTGGCTGATCATGCGCGTGCTCGTCCTCTACGCTCATCCCGATCCGGACAGTTTTGGGGCGGCGTTGCATCGGGCCGTGGTGAAGGGGCTCGAAGAGGCCGGCCATGAGGTCGACGATTGCGATCTCAATGCCGAGGGCTTCGATCCGGTGCTGAGCCGGGAGGGCCGGGTCGGCTATCACGATGTTGCCAGCAACACGCTTCCGGTTGCCGGCTATGTCGAGCGGCTACGAGCAGCCGAGGCGCTGGTCCTGTGCTTTCCTGTCTGGAATTTCGGCTATCCCGCGATCCTCAAGGGCTATTTCGATCGCGTCTTCCTGCCCGGTGTTTCGTTCAAGCTGAACGATGGCAAGGTCAGGCCCAATCTCTGGAATATTCGCCGTCTCGTGGCCGTCACGACCTATGGCGGCTCGCGCTGGCGCGCCTTTCTGATGGGCGATCCGCCGCGCAAGGTGGTGTGTCGGGCCCTGCGCGCCGTTTGTCATCCAAGTGCGCGGCCGCTTTACCTGGCTCACTACGACATGAATCGCGCAACAGCGGGGAGCCGAGACGCCTTCCTTGCGCGCGTCTCGAAAAAGATGCGTACTCTGTGATTGTGCGCTGCACTTGCGTCATCACACTGTCATGATCGCAAGCGATCTCAGAGCCGGCGAATAGATTTCCGAGCAGTTTCCAAGGACCGGCTCATGACCAAGTCCCTCGAGAAAAGCGTCGGTCGAGCTCTCCTTGTGGCGGCGCGCCTGCATCGGGCGCGCATGGGCGAGAGGCTCAACGGCCTCGGACTCTTTCCCGGGCAGGAGCAGGCGCTGAAGGCCCTCCAGCCAGCCCCGATGACGATGGGCGAACTGGCGACCCTGCTTCGGGTCAAACCGCCGACCGTGTCCAAGACCATTGGCCGGCTCTCCTTGCAGGGGCTGGTGACGCGCGAGGGCGGTAGCCGCGATGGCCGGCTGGTTCAGGTCGCGTTGACCGAGCACGGTCAGAAGACCGCGGCTGCGCTCGATGCGGTCTGGAATCAGGTCGAGGACGAACTGCTGGAAAAGCTAGACGCCAAGGAGCGCAAGCAGCTCCGCAAGCTGCTGCGCAAGGCCTCGAAGGGCCTTTCCAAGGCCGGGGCCGAAATCGACGAGCCTGACGCCGATGGGGATGAGGCCGAGGCTGAGGCCTGATCAGCGCATGGAACGCATGCCCTCTGGCGCTGGCGTCGTTCCCTAAATCGGTTAAATCTCTCTCMGTCATTCTCCTCACGCATGACGGGACGGTCCTTTGCCCGCCTATTCCCATCGACCGGAAACGGGCCGCTCCCGCCTGATCGCCATCGGGCTGATGTGCGGTGCTGTGCTGTGTTTCTCGCTGCTCGATACCAGTGCGAAATGGCTGGCCGGTCATATGGACCCGCTTCAAGTGGTGTTCGCGCGCTAYGCCGGCAGCATGATCCTGGTCTCGCTGCTGCTGAACCCCTGGAGCCATCCCGGTATCCTGCGCACCAAGAAGCCCTGGCTGCAGGCGGTGCGTTCGCTGCTGCTACTCGGTTCGACGGCGCTGAACTTCTTCGCGCTGAAATACCTGCAGCTCGCCGAGACCGTGTCGATCATGTTCGCGACACCGCTTCTGGTGGCGCTGGTTTCCGGGCCGCTGCTCGGCGAATGGCCGGGGCCGCGCCGGCTCGTCGCGATCGGTGTCGGGTTCATCGGCGTGCTCGTGATCACACGGCCCGGCCTTGGCGGCATGCATCCGGCGGCGCTGCTCTGCATGATCGGCGTCGTCTGCTACGCCTTCTATTCGATCTCGACCCGGCTTCTGGCGGCCTTCGACCCGCCGGAAACGACAATGGTCTATTCCGGCGTCGCGGGAACGGTTGCGCTGCTGCCGCTCATTCCCCTGTTCTGGACCTGGCCGAACGGGCCGTTGCCCTGGGCGCTGATGCTGGTGACCGGCGCCATGGGCGGCTTCGGGCATTGGCTGCTGATCCTGGCACACCGGCTGGCGCCCGCCACGGTGCTGGCGCCGTTCATCTATTCGCAGATCGTCTGGATGGTCACGCTCGGCTATCTCGTCTTCGGGCAGCTTCCCGACCGCTGGACCTTCATCGGCGCAGCCATCGTGATCTCGTCGGGCCTCTATCTGCTCTATCGCGAGCGGGTCCGGGCCGTGCCCGAGGGCTCGGCCCGGCTCGATTGAGCACTGGCAGGGCTCAGTCCTTCGGCGCCAGCGAAACGCCGCTCTGCTGGGCGATCCAGTCGGAGAGCATCGGCACGTAATCATCGCCCCGGCCATTGGCGACGGCGGAGGCATAGGCGTTCTTGACGGCGTTGCCGATCGGGTTCGGGACGCCTGCCGCATTGGCGACGCCTTCGAGATAGCGCACATCCTTCAGCGCGTTGACCAGCGTGAACTTGTGCGCGTCACGGTCGCGCTCCAGCACGTATTTCATGAAGGTCTGATAGAAGCCGCAATCCATCCGGCTGCCGGAGAGCACGCTGTTGAAGGTCTGCGGCGTGATGCCGATCTTCTGGGCCAGTGCGAGCGCCTCGGAATAGATCGCGCCATAGCCCATCGACAGGAAGTTGTTGAGCAGCTTCATCTTGTGGCCGTCGCCGACGGGGCCGAGATGGACGACCTTCTGTGCCCAAGCCTCGCAGGCCGGCTTGATGCGGGCGAAGACCGCATCGCTGGCGCCGATCATGGTCGAGAGCTGGCCCTGGGCGGCCTGTGCCGGCGTGCCGCCGAGCGGTGCGTCGCAGAGATGCAGGCCTTTCGCCTCGAGTTCGGCAGCAAGGCGGATGGTCGAACCGGGATCTGAGGTCGAGCAATCGACCACGATCGTGCCGGGCCCGGCGCCGGCGACGATGCCGTCCGGGCCGTTCAGCACGGCCTCGACCTGGGGCGAGCCGGTCACGCACAGGAAGATGATCGTCGCCTGCGAGGCCAGTTCCTTCGGTGTCCTGGCTTCGGTTGCACCAGCCGCCACCAGTTCCTCGACCGGCTTGCGGTTGCGGTGGCCCATCACCGTCAGCTGGAAGCCCTTGTCGAGGAGATTGCGGGCCATGCCTTGCCCCATCAGGCCGACGCCGATGAAGCCGATCGACTCTTTCGCGGTGCTCATCTTCAATTTCTCCGACTTATATGAGAAGGACTCGATCAGACGGCCTTTCGCAGGCCGGTTGAAACTCGCGGGACTCTTTCGCTTCCGTCTGAAGAGGGCGTGTCATGACCAGCAACGGCCACACCCCGGAGGCCGGGCCAGCCGGGAAGGCGGGACTGGCTGCGCCGGGCCGTGGGCGCGTGACATTGCAGATCATCGCCGACCATCTCTCCGTGTCGACGGCGACGGTGTCGCTGGCCCTGCGCGGCTCGCCTCTCGTCGCGGACGCGACACGGCTGCGGGTTCAGCAGATCGCGCGCGACATGGGCTACAGCTACAACCGCAGCGCCGCGTCGCTGAGGACCGACCGCACCAATATCCTTGGCGTCGGCTTCCACGACATCACGAATCCCTATTTCGCCGAACTCCTGGCCGCGATCGAGGAAACGGCGACGGCGCATGGCCGCTCGATCCTGCTCGGCACCTATGCGGAGAACCTGGAGCGGCAGGACCGGGTCCTGAACACCCTGAAGGAGTATCGACCCGACGGCATGGTGATCTGTGCCGCAGGCGGCAGCACGGCTGAAACCTTCGGCCATCTGATTGAGGCCGGTGTTCCGCTGGTCCAGCTCTCCCGGGAGATTCCTGGTCTCGACCTCGATTTCGTGGGGTCGGATGATCATCACGGCACCGTGCTGGCGCTGGAGCATCTGATCGGTCTTGGCCACCGGCGCATCGCCTTCCTTGGCGAAAACAACCTGATCTCGACGGGCCGCAACCGGTATCGCGGTTACTGCGAGACGCTCGCCCGGCACGGGATTCCGCTCGATCCTGCGTTGGTCTATGCGTCGATCGGCACCCGCGAGAACGGCCTCAAGGGCATTCAGAAGGTGCTCGATGCGGAGAACCCGCCAACCGCGGCCGTCTGCTTCAATGACCTCATCGCCTTCGGCGCGATGCTCGGTCTGCGTCATCGTGGGCTGGAGGCCGGGGTCGAGTTTTCGCTCGTGGGCTGCGACGACGTCCAGGAAGCGGCGCAGTGGTATCCGGCGCTGACCACGCTGAAGAACTTCCAGGACGAGATGGGCCGCAAATCGGCGGAACTGCTGATCCGGCGCATCGAGAATCCGACTGCGCCGACGCAGCGGATCGTGCTGACG
>NZ_JBFTZN010000046.1:0-27363 GCF_056406775.1 Allobosea sp. P1_A7 | reverse complement strand
GGTCACGATCGCCTCGGCCAGCGTCCCGCCGGGCACGAGCACGAGATCGGCCCGGCAGCCCTGGCTCAGCCCGTAGCCGTCGAGTTCCATCACCTTGGCTCCCTCGATGGTGCAGACATCGAGAGCGATCCGGAGTTCATCGTCGCGCCGGAAGTTGTTGCGCAGGCCGACGAACATGGCGCGCTCCAGCATGTCGGCATTGCCATACGGCCCCCAGGTGTCGCGGATGCCGTCAGAGCCGGAGCAGACCCGGATGCCGGCCTCGATCAGCCGCTTCACCGGCGGGGCCGGCCGGCTCGCCGGCGCCGTCGTCATGATGGCAATGTCGAGCTCGGCGAGCTGGGCGATCAGCGGATCGATGAGGGCCGGGTCCGGCGTGCCGAGGCAGAAGGCATGGCTGATTGTGACCTTGCCCTTCATGCCGAGTGCCCGTGTACGCTCGATGATCATGTCCATCGAGAAGGCGCCGACCTCACCGGGCTCATGCAGGTGGATGTCGAGCGGCTTGCCATAGCGCTGGCAGAGCGCAAACACGGCGTCGAGATGCCCCTTGGGATCACGGTCGATCGTGCAGGGATCGAGGCCGCCGACCACTTCCGCGCCGAGCTTCATGGCCTCGTCCATCAGCTCCAGCGTGCCGGGCCGGCGCAGCATGCCGGACTGCGGGAAGGCGACGATCTCGACGTCGATGATGTCGCGATAATCGTCGCGCATCTTCATCACGCCCTCGACGCCCCACATGCCGTGATCGGTATCGATGTCGATATGGCTGCGGATATGGGTCGAGCCCATCAGCGAGGACTGGATGCTCTGGCGGGCCGATTGCTGATAGGGATCGATGCCGAGCCGACGCTTGTTCAGGCGCTCATTGTCGATCTTGTCGAGAAGTCTCGGGCCAACTTCGTTCTTGTACCAGGGCAGGCCCCAGAGGCTCTTGTCGAGATGGGTGTGAGCCTCGACCAGGCCGGGCAGCAGGATCTCGTTGCGGCCATCCTCGACCGCGACACCGGCCGGCGCAGCAAGCCCGGTCCCGAGGCGGGCAATCCGCCCCTTCTCGATCAGGATATCGGTCGCCTCGCCGCCAAGCGGGCGGATATTGCGCAGCAGAAGATCGGTAGCCATCGTTTCCTCGTCAGTTTCTTGTCAGCGGAGTTTCGGATTCAGCGCATCGCGCAGCCAGTCGCCGAGCAGGTTGACCGAGAGCACGATCAGCCCGAGCTGCAGTGACGGGAAGACGATCAGCCACCAGGAGCCCGAGAACAGGTACTGGTTGCCGATGCGGATCAGCGTGCCGAGCGAAGGCTGGGTGATCGGCATCCCGACGCCCAGGAAGGACAGGGTCGCTTCCGACAGGATTGCCAGCCCGAGATTGAGCGTCGCGGCGACCATCACCGGCGTCAGGGTATTCGGCAGGATGTGGCGTCGCATGATGCGCGCCGGCGCGACCTTGATGATGCGCGCGGCGAGAACGTATTCCTTGCGCCGTTCGACCATGGTGGAGGCGCGCACGGTGCGCGCGTACTGCACCCAGTTGGTCAGCGAGATCGAGACCACCAGCACCACCGCGGCAAAAGGCTCACGCAGGCCGGGTGGCAGCAACTCGCGGAAGATGGCGCTGACCAGGATCGCCATCAGCAGAGTCGGGATCGAGAGAACGGTGTCGCCGAGGCGCATCAGGAGGTTGTCGATGCGACCGCCATAGAAGCCCGAGACCAGCCCGACCGTCACGCCGAGCCCCATCGAGACGATCACTGCTGCGATACCGATCAGCAGCGAGACGCGCGTACCGTACAGAATGGCGGACAGCACGTCGCGTCCCTGCGGGTCCGTGCCGAGCAGGAACGGCCACTCCCCGCCGGCCTGCCAGATCGGCGGGATCTCTGCCTTGTCGATGAAGACCTGAGCGAGATCATGCGGGTTTTGCGGCGCGATCAGGGGCGCGAGAAACGCGGTCGCGATCAGCAGCACCAGCACCAGCGTCGAAAGCCAGGCCGCGGGAGTGCGACAGAAGCTCCAGCCGATATCGCTGTCGAGGAAGCGGCGCAGGCGGCTGGGCTTGGCAGCGGCATCAGCGGGCATTGGCGGCTCCCGAAATCGCATCTTCGCGCAGCCTTGGATCGACATAGGCGTAGAGCAGGTCGACCAGCGTGTTCAGTGACACGAAGATGAAGGAGACGACGATCAGATAGGCCGCCATCACGGGGATATCGACGAAGGTCACGGCCTGGACGAAGAGCATGCCCATGCCCGGCCATTGGAAGACGGTTTCGGTCACCAGCGCGAAGGCGATCAGGTTGCCGATCTGCAGACCAGTCACCGTGATCACCGGCATCAGGCAGTTGCGCAGCGCATGGCGGAAATTCACCGCACGAGCCGGCAGGCCCCGCGCCCGGGCGAAGCGGATGAAGTCGGTGCGCATCGTCTCCAGCATCTCGGCCCGCACGAGCCGCATCACCAGCGTGATCTGGAAGAGCGAGAGCGTGATGCCCGGCAGGATCAGCGCGCGCCGGCCGGACGGCGTCAGGAAACCTGTGCTCCACCAGCCGATCTGCACCACCTCGCCGCGGCCGAAGGCCGGCAGCCATTGCAGGGTCACCGAGAAGAGCAGGATGAACAGGATGCCGAGCGCGAAGCTTGGCAGGGAGACGCCGAGCACGGAGACGAATTGCAGTGACTTGGCGAGCAGGCTGTCACGTCTGATCGCCGTGTAGACGCCGAGCGGGATCCCGACTGCGAGCGACAGGAAGGTCGCTACCAGCACCAGTTCGAAAGTGGCCGGGAAGCGCTCCGTGATCAGCGTGAAGACATCCTGCTGATTGCGATAGGAGATGCCGAAATCGCCGCGCGCCGCGTTGCCGACAAAGGTCGCAAATTGCAGGACGAAGCCCCGGTCGAGACCGAGCCGCACGCGCAACTCGTCGCGCTGCGCCTGGCTCGCCTGCTCGTTCAGCATCAGCTCGACGGGGTCGCCGACGAACCGGAAGATCAGGAAGGCGAGGAAGGCGACGGCGAGCATCACGCCAGCCGCGTTCAGCAGTCGTTTCAGCAGGAAAGCCGGCATCGTCCCCTCCGGTCACAATGGACCGGGAGCGCCTGAACGCTCCCGGCCGGTCGATGCGGTTCAGCTCACTTCAGCGTGGTCAGCCACAGGCGCGGCTTGTTGTCGGAGGCCTGCACCGTCGAGGCCACCGTGTTGCGCATCGCCCAGGCCATCGGCTGCTGATGCAGCGGGATGAAGAGATGCTCCGCCTTGGCGATCTTGAGCGCCTCCATCATCATCGGGATGCGCTTGCYGTTGTCGAGTTCGACGCCGGCCTTGTCGATCAGCGCATCGATGCGCGGATCGCCCCAGTTGCCCCAGTTGAACACGCCGCCCGTGCCGCTCTTCGAGCGCAGCACCTGCACCAGCAGCGAGTAGGCGTCGATCATCGGCTCATTGGCCCAGCCAAAGGAGATCACGTCGAAATCGCCCTTGACGCGCTTCGGTGTCTGCTGGCTGCGCGGGGCGAGGCTGAGATTGGGCTTCAGGCCGGCGCGCGACCACATCGAAGCGACCGCCTGGCAGAACTCCTCCTCGTTGACCAGGCTGTCGGCCTGACAATTGAACTGGAAGGAGAAGCCGTTGGGATAACCGGCGGCCGCCAGCAGCTTCTTGGCCCCCTCGAGATCGAAGGGCAGGCGCGCATCCTGGGACGGCTCGTAGCCTGGGATCGCCGGAGCGACCAGCGCGCCGGTATTGCGCGAGAGGCCGCGCATGGCCCGCTTCTGGACGGCGTCGATGTCGATCGCGCGATAGAGCGCCTCACGGACCCGGATATCCTTGAAGGGGTTCTTGTCCTTCACATCGCTCTCGAACAGCGCATCCTTCAGATTGAGGGCGAAGAAAACCGAGCGCAGCTCGTTGGTCTGCAGAACCTTGACGTCGGGCGAAGCCGCAAGCCGCGGCAGATCCTGCAAGGGCGCGACATTGGTGAAGTCGATCTCGCCGGAGAGCAGCGCGGCGACACGGGTCGAGGCCGAGGTGATCGGCGTGAACTCGATGACGTCGATATTGTGCTGCGGCTTGTCCCACCAGGTCGGGTTCTTGATGAAGATCGTCTTGGCGTCGGCGCGGCGGCTCTCGACCTTGAACGGGCCGGTGCCGTTGGTGTTGTCGGTTGCGTAGCCCTTGATGCCCTTGCCGGAATCGGTCGGGAGCGAGGTGTTGTTCGCCTCCATCCACTCCTTGTCGAAGATGAAGATGTTGGTGAGGTCGTTCAGCAGCAGCGGGTACGGGCCGTTGACCTCGATCTCGACGGTATAGTCGTCGATCTTCTTGGCGCTCTTGTAGGCCGGCAGATTGCCCTTGAGCGGCGACGTGTCATGCGTGACGCGGTCGAGCGAGGCGATCACATCGTCAGCGGTGAAGGGGTTGCCATTGTGGAACTTCACACCCTGACGCAGCTTGAAGCGCCAGACCGTGGGGGAGACCGTCTCCCATGATTCCGCCAGGGCCGGCTCGATCTTGAGATCGCCGGTGTAGCGCACCAGCCCCTCATAGACATGATTGAGCACGGAGAGCGTGAACGTCTCGCCGTAGGAATAGGGGTCGAGCGAGGCGATCTCGCGCGACGCGCCCCATTTCAGGGTCTTCGCCTCAGCCGCGCCGTTCAGCGCCAGAGCCGCGACAGCCGCCAACAACCAGTGCTTCTTCATCGATTTCTCCTCTCGATGAACCTGCGGCGCATCTTTGGCGCTCGGTCAGGCTCGGTGCCCCTCGTGAATGCCCAATCCCGCGCCACCCTGGCACTTTGTGCAGCATCTCGTGCGCAATCAACAATCAATATTGCATACGATAGAGATATCGTATTGTATACGATTATCGCAGACAAGGGGGAAACTGGAGTGGAGCGGAATCCCGTGACATGGAGTGAGGCTGAGACGGCCGAGCCAGAGCGGAGACGCACCATGCCGACGGAACCCCGCCCTCATGGATTGCGTGCGCAATCCGTGTACAAGGCGCTGCGACGCGCGATCATCGAGCAGGCCCTGCGGCCTGGCATGAAGCTTCCCGAAGACTCGATCGGCGAACAGCTCGGCGTCAGCCGTACGCTGGTGCGCGAGGCCTTCGGGCGGCTCGCCGTCGAGGGCCTGGTCGAGCTCAAGCCCAATCGCGGCGCCTCGGTCGCCTATCCCACCCTGGAAGAAGCCCGCGACGTCTTCGACGTCCGCCGTAGCCTTGAACGGTTGGTCGCCGAGACCCTCGCAGGCCGGCTCACCCCGGCACAGATCACCGAGCTTGAGCACCATGTCCGGCAGGAGGAAGCCGCACATGGCCAGGACGGGCCGGAATCGATCCGGCTCTCCGGCGATTTCCACATCCGGCTCGCCGAGATGACGGGCAACGTCCTGCTGCTGCGCTATATCCAGGAGCTGAGCTCGCGCTGCTCGCTGGTTCTGGCGATCTACGGCCGTCCGCATTCGTCGGAATGCGCCGTCTCCGAGCACCGGCAGCTGATCGAGGCGCTGAAGCGCGGCGATGCGAAGCAGGCCGCCGAACTGATGGATCATCATCTGCAGGCCGTGGTCACGCGCGCCCTGCTCACTCCCCGGGCGGAGCGCGACATCCGCGACCTGCTCGCCCCCTACGCATTGAGCGAAGGACTGACTCCCCCATGACCGCTCAGCCGCGCGTCCAGCCCAAGTCCGACACCCAGCCCTCGATCGTCACCTTCGATTTCGCGGCGCTCACGCCGCGCGAGCGCTACAAGCTCCTGATCGGCGCGGTCGTGCCACGCCCGATCGCGCTGGTGACGACGGTCGATGCGCAGGGCATCGTCAACGCCGCGCCGTTCAGCTTCTTCAACTGCCTTTCGGCCGATCCCGCGATCCTGGCCCTTGGCGTCGAGTATCGCCCGACAGGGGGCCAGAAGGATACCGGTCGCAATGTCCGCGATACCCTTGCCTTCACCGTGAACATCGTCTCTGACGCGCTCATTGCCGGCATGAATGTCTGCGCGGTGCCTTTCGCGCCGGGCATCGACGAATTGCGCGAGGCGGGGCTCGATGCCCTGCCGGGCGTCAAGGTGCCCTGCCCCTGGATCGGGCAGGCACCCGCCGCCTTCGAATGTCGTCACCACACCACGCTCGGCATCGGCAACTCCCGAGAGATCATCCTCGGCGAAGTCGTCTACGCCCATTTCCGGGCCGACATCGTCGACGAACGGCTCCATGTCGACCCGGTCGGGCTCGACGCCATCGGCCGAATGGGCGGTCATGGCTATGCCACGACCCGCGACTATTTCGACCTGCCCACGATGTCGGTCGACACCTGGACCCAGCGCCCGGAAGAGGCGAACCGGCGCACGTCGCTGAAGGACTGAACGTCCGATTGCAGGCTTGCGGAACGATCCGCTGAAGTGGAGGTTGGACAAGGCGCCGGCCCGGCGCGGCCTCCAGGGATTGCATGACTCTCGATCAATCGCTCTCCATCGCCGTCATCACCACGATGATGGCGCTCTTCGTCTGGGGCCGCCTCCGCTATGATGTCGTCGCGGCGCTGGCACTCCTCGCCGCGCTGGCTCTGGGCCTCGTACCGGCCAAGGACGCCTTCAAGGGCTTTTCCGACGATATCGTCATCATTGTCGGCAGCGCGCTCGTGGTCAGCGCAGCGGTCGCGCGCTCCGGCATCATCGAGCGCGCACTCAGCCATGTTGCGCCCTATGTCCGCTCGACACAGATGCAGATCTCGCTGCTCGTGTTCTCGGTCGCGGTGATGTCGGCGATCATCAAGAATATCGGTGCGCTCGCGATGATGCTGCCGATCGCCTACCAGCTCGCCCGGAAGGGCGGAAAATCGCCATCCATCTTCCTGATGCCGATGGCCTTCGCCTCGCTGCTCGGCGGCATCGTCACGCTGGTCGGCACCTCGCCGAACATCATCGTCGCCCGCGTCCGCGAGGAACTGACCGGCCGTCCCTTCGAGATGTTCGACTTTGCGCCGGTCGGCCTCGGTCTCGCGCTCGCCGGCTGCCTGTTTCTATGCGTGGGCTACCGCCTGCTGCCGCGCGACCGGCAAGGCGCAGCCTCGCTCGAACAGGCGCTCGACATCTCCGACTATGTCACCGAGGTTCAAGTTCCCCAGCGCTCGGCGCTTGCCGGCAAAACCATCTCCGAGCTCAAGGCCAATGCGGAGGGTGAGGTCGATGTCGTCGCCATCCTGCGCTCCAAGACGCGGCTGTCCGCCCCGTTCCCAGATGCCGGCCTGCGTCCCGGCGATATCCTGTTGCTGCGCGGCGAGCCCAAGGCGCTCGAGCGCGTGGTCGCGCAGGGCGGCCTGCAACTCGATGCCGACCAGCGCCCGACCCATAGCACGGGCGCGCTCGATCAGATCACCGTGAGCGAGGCGATCGTCGGCCCCGTCTCATTGCTGACGGGACGCTCCGTTGGCGAAATCGAGCTCCACGAGCGCTATCGCGTCAATCTGCTCGCGGTGAGCCGCTCGGGCGAGCGCTTCCGGGAACGCCTGCGCAACATCACCCTGCGCACGGGCGATGTCGTCGTCCTCCAGGGCGACGAGAAGATCCTGCCGGAGCGAATGCGCGAACTGGGCCTGATGCCGCTCGCGGAACGCGCGCTGACGCTCGGCAGTGCCCGCAGGGGCTGGGTTACCGGCGCGATCCTGCTTGCGACCGTGATCGCGATCGCCTTCAACCTCGTCCCGGTTTCGGTCGCGTTCTTTGCGGCAGCCGCGCTGCTCGTCACCTTCCGAGCGATCTCGCCGCGCGACGCCTATGATTCGATCGAATGGCCCATCCTCGTCATGCTGGCGGCCCTGATCCCGGTCAGCGACACTTTGCGCTCGACTGGAACCACGGATCTGCTCGCCGGCTGGCTCGCGAGTGTCGGCATGCACCTTCCCGGCTGGGGCGCGGTGGCGCTGATTCTCGTCTCTGCCATGGCGGTCACGCCCTTCCTGAACAACGCTGCGACAGTGCTGGTCATGGCCCCGATCGGCGCGAGCTTTGCGAAGAGCCTCGGTTACAGCCCCGATGCCTTCCTGATGGCGGTGGCGATCGATKCGGCCTGCGACTTCCTCACGCCGATCGGCCACCAGTGCAACACGCTGGTGATGGGTCCGGGAGGGTATCGCTTCGGCGACTACGCCCGGCTTGGCGCGCCGCTGTCGCTGCTGGTGATCCTGCTCGGTGTGCCGCTGATCATGCTGGTCTGGCCGCTACGATAGGGCTTTGGCCCCGCGCCGCCGCTGCGGCAGCATGATGGTCCCGGATGCGGCGACCACCAGCACGAGGCCGAGCCAGTCGCTCGGCGTCGGTCGCTCGCCGAGCAGCAGCACGGAACCCAGAACGCCGACGGCCGGCACCATCAGCGTGCCAAGGCTGGCAATGCCCGCGGGCAGCCGCGCGATCACCGTGAACCACAGGAAATAGGCCAGCGCCTGTGCTCCCAGGATATGGAAGGTCAACGCGGCGAAGGTCCGTGCCCCCAGCATCTTGGGAACGGGCAGGCCCTCGAAGACCAGCATGCCGATCCCGGCGACAACGCCGCCGATCAGCAGCTGCCACGCGGCGATGGTCAGTGCCGGCGCCGAAACCGGCCAGCGCTTGGTGACGATCGTGCCCAGGGCCCAGCTCACGCTGGCGATCAGCGCGTAGAGCAGGCCGATGGAGAACGAGCCGCTGGCGAGCAATGGCAGGCCGAGGCACAGCAATCCCGCACCGCCGAGGCCGAGGCCGAGCAGGCGCCTTCGGTCAAAGGGCTCGGCAAGGACGAACCGTGCGAGCAATGTCGCCCAGATCGGCATGGTGAAGGTCAGGATCGCCGCCCGCGAGGTCGGCGCGGCGAGCTGTGCGAAGGCAAGCAATACGTTGAAGGCGGCAATCGAAAGGAAGCCGGCAATCGCCAGCCTCAGCCGTTGGCCTCTGGGCACCGCCAGAGACTGTCCACGTGCGAGCCCTATGGCGACCAGAGCCAGCCCCGCAAAGCTCATGCCGCCGGCCCGGAGCGTCCAGGGCGCGATCTCGGTCAGCGCGATGCGGACAGCCGGCCAGTTGAAGCCCCAGAGCAGACCGAGCAGCGGAACGAGCAGAAGCGAACGGCCAGGGGTTTGCGACATGGCGTGACTATGGCCGAACCGGCGGCGCCATCGTCATGCCAAATCGCGCAGGAGCCGATGCACGTTTATCACCCCGGCCGCCGCGCGGCGTCACTCCGGGACGCTCTCGACGCCGCACCATTCGGCCACGAACAGGGCCATGGTTCCGGTGATGCGCTTCAGCGAGGCGAGGCTGACCCGCTCGTCGAAAGCGTGGATGTTCTCCGAGATCGGGCCATAGCATAGCGCCGGAATCTTGTCGTAGAGCGCATAGACGCGGGTATCGAGATAGCCCGCCGTCATGAAGCTCTTCAGTGGTTTGCCGGTCGCGCCCTGATGCGCCCGGCCGAGCACGGCCTCCGCTTCGCTGCCGGGTTCGAGCACATAGCCTTCCGAATAGAAGCCGTTGAAGGTCACGCTCGGCGGATTGTTGGCAAGGAACGAATCGCCGCGCGCATGCGTCAGCACGCAGGCCTCGATCCGCTTCGCCAACTCCTCGGCGCTGACGCCGGGATAGAGTCCGATGCGGCAGTCGATCCTGCACCAGCACGGCACGGAGGAGGCCCAGTCGCCGCCCTCGATCTTGCCGATATTCAGGTTGATCGGATGGGCGGCGTCCTCGAAATGCTCGCGCCCGGCCTTCTCCGCGTTGAGTTCCTCCTCGAGCTTCCGCAGCGCCCCGATGACGCGATAGGCCCCGTCGATCGCGTTCGCGCCCGCGCCCATCTCGCGCACATGCATCGGCACGCCACGCACCTCGATCTGGAACCAGAGCACACCGGTATTGGCGCGCACCAGCATTTCCTCCTCAGGCTCGGGGATCAGCACCGCATCGGCCTTGTAGCCGCGCAGATGCGTCATCAGCGCGCCGTTACCGGTCGATTCCTCCTCGACCACCGACTGCACGTAGACCGTGGCCGCCGGCTGCAGGCCGATGCGCCGGAGCGCGTCGAGGCAGAACAGGTTGGCGGCATGACCAGCCTTCATGTCCGCGCCACCACGGCCATAGAGCCAATCTCCCTCGATCACCGGGTCGAAGGGCCGATGCATCCAGAACGTTTCCGGCCCGGTCGGCACGACATCGACATGCGCCTGCAGGATCAGGGAGCGCCCCTTTTCCTCGCGCGGGTGATGGATGCCGACGACGATCGGCGCATCCGAATGCTCATCGGAGAACGGCGCACCACCGGGATGAGCCGCGATCGCTTCCCGATCCATTCCGAAGCGGTCCATCGTGAAGCCACGCCCCTTCAGCGCCCGGAAGACGAAATCCTGCACCGCGTGTTCCTGCCCGCGCAGCGAGCCGAAGCGGATCATCTCCTGGGTGAAGGCGATTTGCGCGGCAAAGCCGGCCTCCACTGAGGCAAGGATGCGGTCGCGAAGCGCGGGATCGAGAGGCATGGGCAGGTCTCCGGTCGGTTAGGCGGCAAGCAGGTGCTCGCCGTCATGCTCGGCCTTGTGCCGAGCATCAGCGCCTTGCGACGCGGATGGCAGGTGTGGAGATGGATGGTCGGGACAGGCCCGACCAGGACGATGAGGCAATGGCCGGCAAGGCTGCGTCACAGCGCGAAGCGGCGGGCGCCGGGCACGGCGGCGAGCAGTTGGCGCGTGTAGTCATGCTGCGGATTGGCGAAGAGCGCAGCCGTCGGGCCGGTCTCGACGATACGCCCGCACTGCATCACGGCGATGCGGTCGCAGATCTGCGCAGCCACGCGCAGGTCGTGTGTGACGAACAGGATCGCCAGGCCGAGCCGCTGCTGGATATCCTTGATCAGCGTCAGGATCTGAGCCTGGACCGAGACGTCGAGCGCCGAGACTGCCTCGTCCGCGACCAGCACGTCGGGCTCGAGCGCGAGCGCGCGGGCGATGCCGATGCGCTGGCGCTGGCCGCCCGAGAATTCATGCGGGTAGCGGTCTATCGCATTGGCCGAGAGGCCGACGAGCTCAAGCAGTTCCCTTGCCCGCCCGAGCGCCTGCGCGCGCGGCGTGCCATGGGCCACCGGCCCGTCCGAGATGATCCGCCCTACCGTCTGGCGCGGATTGAGCGAGGCGAACGGATCCTGGAAGACCATCTGGATGCGCTTGCGATGCTCGCGCAGCGCGGCCGGACCGAGATCACTCAGGACGAGGTCTCCCAGGGCGATCCGCCCGCCATCGGGCTCGATCAGCCTGAGGCAACAGCGCCCGACCGTCGACTTGCCCGACCCGGATTCGCCAACCAGCCCAAGCGTTTCGCCGCGAGCCAAGGTGAAGCTGATATCGTCGGCAGCCTTCACCTCGCGCCCGGGCCGGAAGAAGCTGCGCTTGCGATAGACCTTGCCGAGTTTCTCGACGCTCAGCACAGGCACGGTCGCGGCGATCGGCGGGCGCTCCGGCGGCGTCATCGACGGCACGGCCGCGAGCAGCCGCTTCGTGTAGTCGTGCCTCGGTTGCGACAGCACGGCGTCGGCCGTGCCCTCCTCGACCAGCTTGCCCTGCTGCAGCACCGCGATGCGATCGGCAATCTCGGCAACGACGCCGAAATCATGGGTGATGAAGAGCACCGCCGTTCCATGCTTGCGGCGCAGATTGTCGATCAGCTTCAGGATCTGCGCCTGCGTGGTCACGTCGAGCGCGGTGGTGGGCTCGTCGGCGATCAGGAGCTTGGGCTCGAGCGCGAGCGCCATCGCAATCATCACGCGCTGACGCTGGCCGCCGGAGAGCTCATGCGGATAGGCCTTGGCCAGGCGTTCGGGGTCGGGCAGGCCGACCTCCGTCAGCAACGCGAGCGCACGGGCATGGCGCTCGGCATTGCTGTGCAAGCCATGCGCCTCGAACGTCTCGATGATCTGGTCGGCCACCCGCATCACCGGGTTGAGCGAGGTCATCGGCTCCTGGAAGATCATGCCGACCTCACGGCCGCGCACGTCCTGCATCGCAGCCTCGTCGAGCGCCAGCAGATTACGCCCCGCAAGGCGGATCGCGCCCGCAGCGGGCTTCACCGCCTTCGGCAGCAGCCCCATCACCGCATGCGCGATCATCGACTTGCCGGAGCCGGATTCGCCGACGACGCAGAGCGTTTCACCGGGAGCGATGGTCAAGGAGACATCCTCGACCGCGAAGGCGCGGTCGGCGAGTGCCGGGAGAGCAAGCTTCAAGCCCTCGATGGAGAGAACGGGCGTCGTCATCACTCCCTCCCCCGCGCCAGACGCGGGTTCAGCGCGTCGTTCAGCCCCTCGCCGGCAAGATTGAGCGCAAGAACCGTGAGGAAGATCGCAAGCCCGGGGAAGAAGCTGATCCACCAGGCATCGATCAGGCGAGTGCGCCCAGCACCGACCATATAGCCCCAGCTCATCAGGTTGGGGTCGCCCAGCCCGAGGAAGGAGAGCGAGGATTCGAGCAGGATCGCCGAGCCGATCATCAGCGAGCCCATCACGATAATCGGCGCGATGGTGTTGGGCAGCACTTGGCTGAAGATGATGCGCGGCGTCGACTGGCCGATCGTCACGGCAGCCTGCACATATTCGCGCGTCTTCAGCGACAGGACCTCGCCACGCACCAGCCGCGCCACGGGCGGCCAGCTGACCACCCCGATCGCGAGCACGATCGAACCGAGCTGCGGCTGCAGGATCGCGACCATGACGATGGCGAGTGCGAAGCTCGGGATCGTCTGGAAGAACTCGGTGAAGCGCATCAGCGCATCATCGACGAAACCGCCCGCATACCCCGCGACTGCGCCGAGCGGCACGCCGATCAGCAGCGCGACCAGGGTCGAGACCACACCGATCATCAACGAGACCCGCGCGCCATGCACCAGCCCTGCAGCGATGTTGCGCCCCAGCGTATCTGTGCCGAGCGGGAAGCGCTCCATGACGAAGGGTGCAAGGAACGGACGGCCGACCGTGCGCCATGGCGATTGCGGAAAGAGCGACGGCGCCAGCAATGCGAAGACGATGACGACGAGCAGGATGACCAACCCGACCACCGCGCCGCGATTGCGCGCGAAACGCTTGAGGAAGCTCATGATGTCGCCTCGATGCGCGGATCGGCCAGCCGGTAGACCAGGTCCGTGAGGATATTGAAGCCGACGACCATGGCCGACGAGACGAAGAAGACCCCGAGCAGCACCGAGTAATCGCGCTGCACCAGGGCGTCGAACATCAAGCGGCCGATGCCGGGCCAGGCGAAGACCGTCTCGGTGAGCACGGCCCCGCCGACGAGCTGGCCCGCCTGCAGGCCAGCCAGCGTCACGACCGGAAGGATGGCGTTGCGCGCGACATGCCGGCGCGAGACGACCCCGGGTGAAAGCCCCTTCGCGCGCGCCGTCTTGACGAAATCAGCGCCGGCAATTTCCAGCATAGAGGCCCGCATCATTCGCGCGTAGAGCGCCGTGAAGAACAATCCGAGCGTCAGCGCCGGCAGGAAGAGAYGCTGCGCGATATCGAGCGCCCGAGCGAGGCCGGTATAGTTCGCGCCGATCGTCTCGAAGCCGACATTCGGCACGAGGCCGAGCTTCAGCGAGAAGACGATCTGGCTCATCAGCGCGATCCAGAAGAGCGGTGTCGCGTAGAAGACGAGGGCGAGCGTGGTGATGACGGTGTCCTGCCAGCGCCCGGCACGCCGCGCCGCAAGCGCGCCCATCAAGACGCCCAACCCCAGCGAGACGAGAAAGGCTGCGCCGGTCAGCAGCAGGGTCGCGGGCAGTCGGTCCAGGATCAGCTCGAGCACGGGCCTCTGCTGGCGATAGCTGAAACCGAGATCGAGCGAGGCATAGCCTTTGAGATAGATCCAGAGCTGTTGGATCAGCGGCTGGTCGAGGCCAAAGCGCGCCCGCAACTGCTCGAGCAGCACCGCATCGGCCGCGCCGGCCTCTCCCGCCAGAACCTGCGCGGGATCGCCCGGTGCGGCGCGGATCAGGAAGAAATTCAGGATCGCGATGGCGAAGAGGACGACGATCCCCTTCACCAGCCGGCCCGCGAGAAATTGAGCGAGGTTCATCAAAATCCTTCGGCGCTACGGACGGGCAAGATGACCGGTCCGCGTCTCCCCGAAAGGAGCACGCTCAAACCCGGGATGGTCTTCAGGAAGAGGCGCGTCACAGAGTAGTGGCGTCATGTCGTCCCGGATCGCCGCGGCGCGACGTCCGGGACCGCAATGGCCTCACTCCTTCCAGGCGTCGCGGAAGCCGTCATCCACGCCAATGCCGGTGGTGACGAGGTTCTTGACGTTGCAGCGATAGATCGTCGGGAAGTCCATCTCGAGCAGCCAAAGTACCGGCAGCTCGTCTGCCAGCAGCTTCTGCACCTTGGTATACAGCTCCTGGCGCTGCGCATCTGTCGGCGCGACGGCCGCCTCGGCGAAGAGCTTGTCGACCTCCGGGTTCGAATACCCGCCGACATTGGCGAAGGGATTACCCTTGGCGATGTTGCTCGAGATGTAGCTGCGCGCCACACCCATCGCCGGATCGCCGAGCTGGTAGAGGAAGTTGAAATTCAGATCGAAGTCCCAGTTGCTGGCCTTCTGGGTCCAACCGGGCACGTCGGTGTTCTCGATCTGAATCTTGACCCCGACATCCTCGAGATTCTGCTTGATCGCCTCGGACCAACGGCTCCAGGTCTCGCCATAGGGCAGGTTGAGCAGCTTGATCGTCTCGCCCTTGTAGCCAGACGCCTTGATCAGCTCCTTCGCCTTCGCCGGATCGAAAGCATATGTCGGCACGTCGGACGAGTAGAAGCGGGTCTTCGACGAGATCGGCCCTGTCGGCAGCTTGCCGAGCCCGCCCCAGACCACATCCTTCCCGAATTCGCGATCGATCGCGTACATCAGGCCCTGGCGGAACTGCTTGTTGCCGAGGATGCCGTTGCGCACATTCGGCGTCAGCCAGGCATGCGGGGCGAACATCTCCCAGCCCTTGGTCGTCACGCAGGTATTGGGCAGCTTCGAGAGCCGCGCCACGTCGTAGACATCGACGGAGCCGCCGGTCAGCACGTCGACCTTGCCGGTCTCATAGGCGACCGCCCGCGCAGCCGCATCCGGGATGATCTGCCAGTAGATCTCGTCGAGGTTCGGCTTGCCCTTCAGCCAATAGTTCTCGTTCTTGACGAGGTGGATATAGGAGCCCTTCTTCCACTCCTTCAGCTTGAACGGACCGGTGCCGATTGGCGTGTTGTTCGCCGGATTCGCCCGATAATCCGTGCCGTCATAGATGTGTTTCGGGATCATCGGCGCCGAAGCGACTTCCTGGGTCATGATCATCGGGCCGAAGGGCTGCTTCAGTGTGATCTTGACCGTGAGATCGTCGACCTTCTCGATTTTCTCGACCTGAGCGTTGACGATCGGCCGCCAGCGCGGATGAACCTCGCGCAGGAACTTGTCGAGGGTGAACACGACGTCGTCCGCCGTGAAGGGCTTGCCGTCATGCCAGGTCACGCCCTCCTGGAGCTTGAAGGTGTAGACCTTCGCGTCAGGAGAAATCTCCCAGCTCTTGGCGAGCGATGGCTGCGGATTGAGCTTCTCATCGTAGCGCAGCAGCGACTCGTAGATATTGCCGGCGACCATGTTGGTCGGGCCGTTCTGGTTCAGCCCCTGCATCAGCATCGGAGGCTCGGGTTGCACCACGACATGCACGGTGCCCCCCTTCTTCGGTTCCTGCGCGGTGGCTGCCCCGAGCGCGAGCACTGAAGCGGCAAGCGCCAGGCCAAGTCTCAATCCGGTCATCGTTGTTCTCCCGTTCCCCTGTGCCGGTTCCGGCAGCTGCGCGAGCGCACCGGGTACGGCCTCTCTTTTCGACTGGCATCGCGGCCTGGCGGGATCGCACCCGAACATGTGCCGATTAGCAAGCTCCGCGCCATTGAAAGCCAGAGTCAAAATTCGTGTCAATGACTGACATGGCGTGTTATTAGACGACACGATGAAAGTTCAGGCGATTGGCGCTGCGAGAGGGCCGATGAACAGCGCAGGCGACAGCCGGACCGCGAAACTTCCGCCGGGCGTCCCGATCGTCAGGGCGCTCGACCGGGCCATTGCCCTGCTCCGCGCCTTCCGCCCCGAGCAACCGCGCCTCGGGCTGAGCGAACTCGCTCGCCAGGTCGGACTCGACAAGGGCACGACGCGGCGGCTGCTGCAGACATTGCAGCTCAACGAACTGGTCGAGCACGACGAACGCTCGCAGACCTATGCATTGGCGGTCGGGCTGATCGAACTCGGCAGCGCCGTCACGACCGGGCGCGAGCTTCGGGATGTGGCCGGCCCCTATCTGACCGAGATCGCCGAGAAGACCGGCGCGACCTCGTTCCTATGGGTTCATATCTCGGGCCGCGCACTCTGCGTGGACCGCGTGCGCGCCTCACTGCCGCATGTCGATGCGACATGGTTCGCGGTCGGTGCTCAGGCGCCGCTGAACTGCGGCGGCGGCCCACGGGTGATCCTGGCCTATCTCGACGAGGCGCAGCGGCGACAGGCACTGGCCCTGGAACTGCCAAAGCGCGCGCCGGCAAGCCAGACGGACCCCGACCTGCTCTGGCATGAGGCTGATCGTATTCGCGCTCAAGGCTGGGAGCTGGCCGCCGACGACTTCTTCATTGGCTTGACTGGCGTCGGCGTACCGATCTTCGACCGCAGCGGCGCGCTTGCCGGCGCACTCAGCATCTCGTCGCTGACCTCGATCGTCGCACCTGAAGGGCACCCAGCGCATCTCGATGCCTTGCAGGACGCTGCAATGCGCATCGGGGCACGCCTTCTCCCCGCCTGATCGACGCCTGCCTAAGCAGCAGGCTAGGGAAAGGCAGCTGATTCCTGTATGGGACGCAAGGCGCGCGACGAACCCGCTAATCGGCGAGCGCGCTTGCCGACTGGAGCCGACGCTCGGGCTCTCAAGGGCTTCGAGCGTTCATTTCGCTGCAATGAAGCATGGCCATCACCGCTGAGGCGGTCAATCCACGGCCTTGAAGGCGTTGGACGGCTATTCGATATTGATTTGCCGGCTTTCTAACATAGGTTCTGTTTACGGATGGGAGGGCACAGGTTTCGATGAAGAAGGCGAAGTCAGGATTGGGGAAGCCGCGCTCGCAGATCGCCGCGCTCCCCATCCGCCGATCGCCGACGGGGGAGCCGGAGCTTCTCCTGGTCACGACACGCACGACGCGGCGATGGATCGTTCCCAAGGGCTGGCCCATCAAGGGCAAGAAGAACCATGAGGCTGCGGCGATCGAAGCGCGCGAAGAAGCCGGCGTGATCGGCAAGGCCCACAAGAAGCCCGCGGGGCGCTACATCTATTGGAAGCGGATGAGCGACCACTTCGTTCTCTGCAAGGTGGCGCTCTATATTCTTGACGTCGAGCGTCGGCTTGAAAAATGGGCCGAGCACAATCAGCGGCTTTCGCACTGGTTCACGCTTGAAGATGCTGCCGAGATTGTCGACGAGCCCGGCCTGAAGGCTGCGATCCGCGCGCTGAAGTTGAATTGACCGACGTCGCGGGTTGCGCAGACTCAGCGCCCCTCGGCGGCGCCTGACCCCGGTCACCGCCCGGTCAGGAACAGGCCGGAGACAAAATAGGCTATAGCCGAGATCAGTCCTGCCATCGGCATCGTCACGATCCAGGCGAAGACGATGCCGCGAGCCACCCCCCATCGCACGGCCGTCACGCGCCGGGCGGCGCCGACGCCGATGATCGCGCCCGTGATCGTATGCGTCGTCGAGACGGGGATGCCGAGATAGGTCGCCATGAACAGCGTGATCGCGCCGCCCGTCTCCGCGCAGAAACCTTGCTGGGGTGAAAGCCGGGTGATCTTCGAGCCCATGGTGTGAACGATCCGCCAACCTCCACAGAGCGTGCCGAATGCCATGGCCGCCTGGCAGGAGATGACGACCCAGAACGGCACCKAGAACGTCTCGCCCATCATGCCATGCGAGAACAGCAGCACCGCAATGATGCCCATCGTCTTCTGCGCATCATTCGCCCCGTGTCCGAGCGAGTAGAGCGAAGCCGAAACGAACTGCAGCAGCCGGAAGGTGCTGTCGACCTTGATAGGGGCCACGCGCAGGAACAGCCAAGAGACGATCAGGACGAGGACCAGCGCCAGGGCGAAGCCGATGGCCGGAGACATGAAAATCGCGACGAAGGTCTTGCCGAGCCCCCACCAGACGATCGACGAGAAGCCAGCCTTGCTCAGCCCGGCCCCGACCAGTCCGCCGATCAGTGCATGCGACGAACTCGACGGAATGCCTGCAATCCAGGTGACGACATTCCAGACGATGGCGCCGGTCAGGGCACCGAAGATGACACGGTCATCGACGATGGCGGTCTGGACAATGCCGGACCCGACGGTCTCGGCGACATGCAGGCCGAAGAACAGGAACGCGATGAAATTGAAGAAGGCAGCCCAGAACACCGCCCAGCGCGGCGCCAGAACCCTGGTCGAGACGATGGTCGCGATAGAATTGGCCGCATCGTGAAGTCCGTTCAGGAAATCGAACAGAAGCGCGACCGCGATCAGGAAGACCAGGGCAAAGGCGACGCTTGAGAAATCCACCGGGCCAACCGCCTAGAGATGTTCGAGGACGATACGGCTGACGCGCTTGGCGACATCCTCGAAACGGTCCACCACCTTCTCGAGATGGTCGTAGATCTCTGCGCCGACGATGAAACCCATCGTGTCCGAAGTCTGGTGCGCCTTGAACAACGCCTTCAGGCCCTGGTCGTGCAGTTCGTCGGATCGCTCCTCGATGGCCCGGATATCCTTGGCGAGTGCGCCGATCGAAATCGCATGTTTCTTGATGTCGCGCAGCATCGGCAGCAGCACGACGACGCGCTCGGACGCCTGGACGATGACCGCCCCGAGTTCCTTCATGCAGGGCTCGAAGCTCGTAACCTCGAACAGCGTGATCGCCTTTACGGTCTTCTGCATCTGGTCGATGGCATCGTCCATCGAACCGATCAGCTCCTCGATATCGCCACGGTCGAAGGGCGTGATGAAGGTGCGGCCGACTTCCAGCATCACCTCCGCGGCGATCTCGTCAGCGCGATTTTCCTGGAAAAGCACCTCGGTGCAACCTGCCTCCACCGGGGTTTCGCCCCTGAGCAGGCCGTTCAGGGCCGCGGCACCTGCCACCAATGTCCTGGAATGGCTCTCGAACAGGTCGAAGAACTTGGGCTCCTTGGGCAGGAGCTTCTGAAACCAGCCGAGCATCGGCGCCTCGTTATGTCATCGATCCGTCACAATCGCGATAGGCGGTTGGTATATCGCTGTAAAGCGGCATGCCCGATCGCATGATTGTCCTGGCGGAGTGATTCCGCGGGCGGCGGTAGATTGCAAGGCGATTGAGAGGGATTGGTGGGCCGGGCCGGATTCGAACCGGCACCGGCGCTGTTATGAGCAGCGAGCTCTATCCGTTGAGCTACCGGCCCGCTCTTCGCCTAACACCCTCGCCTTCTGTCCCGCAAGACCCCAGCACGGACCGCAAACGGAAACGGCCCGCTGCGTCTCGCGAGCGGGGCCGTTGCCAGGGTGGATGAGGGGAAGCGCTCAGGCTGCCCGGGCGACCGACGCCCCGCCGTGCCCGGCGACGTGCCCCTCGCGGAACTGGAAGCGCCCGATATGCTCGGTCAGCGCGCGGGTCTGCTCATCCGTCAGCGCGAGCGCGGCATTCGTCTCCTCGACCAGCGCAGCATTCTGATGCGCCATCGTACCGATGCCGTCGATCTCGTTGTTGATGGCGGATACGTCGCTCGCCTGGCTTCGCGCCGTTTGCGAGATGCCGTTCATCAGTCCGGAGAGATCGTTGACCGAGGACACGATGCTCTCGAACATCGCCGAGGTCTCCTCGACGAGACCGACACCGACCGCGACATCGCCATGCGCGGCCTCGACCAGGCGCTTGACGTCGTTCGAGGCATCCGCCGAGCGCTTGGCGAGACTGCGCACCTCGGCCGCGACGACCGCGAAACCGCGACCGCTGTCGCCGGCGCGCGCCGCCTCCACTGCCGCATTGAGCGCCAGCAGGTTGGTCTGGAAGGCGATCTCGTCGATCATCGAGATGACTTCCGAGATCTTGTCGGACGACGCGCGGATGCGACGCATCGCGTCCAGCGCCGAGGCGACAACCTTTTCGCCCTGCTGGGCACGCTGCTCGGCGCTCTCGGCCATGCCCATGGCCTGCGAGGCTTCGTCAGCCGTCTTCTTCACGGTGCCCGCAAAGGCGCCGAGCTGATTGGTCGCCATCGAGACAGCGTTGCTTTCTTCCGTCGTACGCTCGGCGAGGTCGGTGACCCCGTCGAGAATCTCGCTCGTCGCACTGCGCACGGCCGAAACCGTATCCGAAAGCCGCGCGAGCGTGCTTTCGAACTCTTCGGCGAGGCCGTTGGCGCCATCCTTGAGCTCGGCGAAAGCGCCGTGATAGCTGCCCTCGACCCGGGTCGAGAGCTGGCCAGCCGACAGTTCGGCCAGCACTTCGCAGGTTTCCGAGAGCCCAGCCTGGACGGTTTCGAGCAGGGCATTGACGGAACCCGCAAGCGCGTTGAGCTCGGCATCGGCGAAGCTTGCCGAGACGCGGCGGCTGAAGTCGCCGGCTGCTGCTGCCTCGACCACCTGGCCGAAGGCTTCCCCCAGCTCCTGCATCATCTCACGACGGCGCTGCTGCGCCAGGGCCTCGTCCTCGATCTTCGCAGCTTCGGCGGCTCGCAGCGCCAAGGCATTGTCGCGGAACAGCAGCACGCTGCGCGCAATGTCCGAGATCTCGTCATTGCCCTTGGTCTCGACGGTTGCGTCCAGCTGCCCATCGGCAATGGCCCGTGTCGCCGTCCACAGCTTGTTGAGACGGCCGACGATCATCGGGCGGACATAGAAGAGCGAGAGCGCCAGCGCGACGAGCAGCGAGCCGAGGCCGATTGCGCCGAGCCACCACTTGCTGTCCTCGATCAGGTTGCCGGTCGACGTGCCCGCGGAATGCGCCTCGTCACGGGCCGCCTTGACCAGCGTCTCGACCTCGCGGCGCACCACTTCAGCCGCGCGATTGAGGTCCGATAGGCCGGCGCGAATAGCCCCCTGAGTCACGATGTCGCGGTCGCGCACGTCGAACAGGCCGCTGCTGCCTTCGGCGACGTTGAGGATCGCATTGACCGAGCGCACGCGGCCCTGGTTCGGCACGATCTCCTCGGCATCGGCAAGGCCGGTGCGGACAAGCTTGGCAATCGCCTGGAAGCGCTCGCGCGCGGTTCCGAGCTGCGAGCTGTCGCTGATCTGGGCGATCTCGCGCAGGATGCCGCCGAGTTCGCTGACATCGGCCTGCAGGCTCCTGGCCAAGTCAAAGGCCGTGAAGTCGCGGCCGGCAAGGGCTTTCAGCGCTGAGGTCAGTTCGTCGCCCGACAGATTTGCCGCATTCTCGATGCCATAGGCGAGATTGAATTTCGCTTCCTCAGCCTCGGTGCCGACGGCCCTGACGAAGTCCTCCCGAGCCTTCCCGAGTGTCTCGACCGCGATCTGCGCCTCGCTGGCGTTGCGCAGCCTCTGCCCCGTCAGGTCGTTGAGATCGTTGATCTGCCGCGAGAGCTCATCGATCGCCTTCTGGGCCTTTGCCTTGTCCTGTCCGCGATCGGAGATCTTGCGCAGCAGCTCGAACTGCTTGGCTTCAATGAGATCGAGCTCCCCCGTCAGCTCGGACCGTTCCTTGGCATTCTGGACTTCGCTGAAGCGCGCGGCGAGTGCCGTGGATTTCGTCGCTGCCTGCGAGAGCTCGAGTGCCAACTCGACCACCGGCATCTTGTTCTCGATCATGTCGTTGACCGTCTGGTTCACCCGGCCATAGGAAAACCAGGCGACCGCGGATGCGACGATCGTCAATACGGTCAGAATGCCGAGCGCGGCATAGATGCGCGCGGCAATGCCGACGCGCAGCGGCGTGCGCTGCCGCGTGGGCTTCTTGACCTTCTTCATAGTCGTTCTCCGGGATGCATGCAGCGCGCGACGGCGGGGCCTCAGGAAGGAAACCGCGACGCAGACAGCGGGGCTCGGCAGGAGCCTCGTTGATCAGGCATGAACAGTTCCCCAGCTCTCTTTAGGTCAGCCCTTAGAGTTAGGCTTCTTGAGCCCTAGGATCGGGGACATGCGCTTAAAAAACGCTTAAGTGAGCGCCCTGTTCTGAATCGCCCGACGGAGCGGTCGATTCAGAAATCGTTAAGCAGTTCGCCCGCGCCGAGGAAAACTCAACGCGCAATGCGCAGCGAGTTGATTTCCTGCCCGATTGCACGAAAGGCGTCCTTCAAGGTCGTGCCGCTCGACGGGAAATAGACATGCTTGGTGCTGGTGGCGCAATCGGTCAGCATCTTGTTGGCGGTAGCATCGGAACCGACACCCAAGCCTACGGTATAGACGATCACGCCGGCCGTTTTCATATTTTCGCAGAGTTTGGTTGCTTGGCTCACAGAACTGCCGTTGGATGCATTGGCATTGATCTTCTCTGCATCTGAGCCACTCCCAGTGCCTGCATCCTTCGCAATAACTCCGTTGTAATAGGGCGTGTTGAAGGCTCCGTCCGTCATCAGGACGACAACCTTCAGCAACTCGCGCGTGCCGTAATCAGCCGGCTTGCTGGCGCCCGACCACAGGCCGCCGAAATTCGGAGAGACCATATACCAGGCCCAGGCCAGCCCAATGTGCCCCGCCGTGGATCCCTCGGCGACGTAGCTGTCAATCTTGCCCTTCAGGATCGTTCGGTCCGACGAGAGCGGCAGAATTGTACTGCCCAGACACGGATTTCCAGATCCGGGATAATTTCGGCCCAGCAAAGCTACCGATGGAGAGGCGTCAGTATACGCATACCCTCCAGGCCTCTCTGTAACACACGTGCTAATCCTTTGAGACGTAAGTTTATTGTCAGAATATCGCCTGAATTCGTAATAATCAGAGCCAGGAGTCGTCGAAGTCCCCGCCTTGTAACTCCCTCTAACTTGAGTCGCATAGGAACCAACATTCACGGCCATGGAGTAAGGAACGAGAGCCACCTTCGAGTAATAGGGCGTTTGCTGATCCTTTACGACGAGATCGATCAAATCCTTAGCCGCGCTCTTGAGATCGATGAGGTCTTGCCCCTTCATCGACCCGGTCACGTCGAGTGCCAGACCAACTTCAATGCTGTTCGATGACCGCACCACTTCGGCCTTGGCCCCGACGGGAATGTTCTCTTTCCCCAACAGCGCCATGATTGAAACAGGAACCGTCGCTTCCGCCGTAGCTATTACGCGCTGCTGCGCGTCCATTCGAAAATTCGCAGATGTCAGTTTGCCGTATTTTGCGTTGTCCATATTCGCGCGCAGCATCGCCATGCCGAGTCGCTGAATTTCGGCCCCGCTCGTCGCATCGGAGCGGGCGATATACAGAGCGGCGGAATCCAGACCAGTCTGGAGGGCGAGCCTGGTCGTCGAGGCGCGATTATAGTCGATGAGCGCAAAAGTCAGGCCAATCAGCACCGGCGCGGTCAGGCCGAACATGATCAAAACGCCACCGTTCTCACGATGGATGAGGTCCTTGAGCGCGGCGGCAAGACGGTTTGAGCGAAGCGACATGATGGTGGCCCCAGGGTTTGAGGGAGCAAACCATCCCCACCTGTCACAAGCGTTAATTGTTTCGGGCGACCTCACGGAGCAGTGAAGAATCCATTAGCGCAATCGCCATTTCTTGCAGCGATCAGGCGCTCATGCGCCCGGAAGCGGTGGCACCGGCCGCGGACGGCCCTCTTCGTCGATCGCAACGAAGGTGAAGGTCGCATCGGTGACCTTCTCGTGCAGGGTCGTCCGAAAGCGCTTCGCCCAGGCCTCGACATGGATCTTCATCGAGGTCCGGCCAACGGATTCGACATGGGTGTAGACGCTGAGTACATCGCCGACCTTGACCGGGCGGATGAAAGTCATGGCTTCGACCGCGATCGTCACCACCCTGCCCTGTGACCGATCGACGCCCGCGATTCCACCTGCCGAATCCATCCGAGACATCACCCAGCCGCCGAAGATGTCGCCATTGGCATTGGTATCGGCGGGCATGGCGATGGTGCGAACCGTCAAATCGCCCAACGGCTCCTCGTCCGGCTTCAGGCCTGGCTCATTCATCTCAGCTCCTTCCCTTTCCGACATGGAGGGAATGGAGCACACGACGCAGCATCGGCGCCAGCGCGAAGCCCGTGGCAATCCCCACGAACAGCCTCGAGACAATTGCGCAGGCGCCGGCGAAGATCCTTCCGATATCGCCCTTTGAGAGTAACCGCCGACCTGCTGCCCGAGAGGCTCCCTGCGGCGCTGACGATCCATGGAACGCAGAGACATCGGCCCGCGCTCCTGCGCTATGATCAGTCGCTGAGGAGGACGCCATGACGAGACCACCCGCCATGATTTGCACTTCGCTGCGCTATGCCGATGCTCCGCGCATGTATGACTGGCTGATCAAGGCCTTCGGCTTCGAGAAGCACGCCGCGTATTACTCGGACAACGGCAAGACGCTGCTCCATGGCGAGCTTCGCATGGGCGAGAGCTTCGTGATGCTCGGCTCTGCCGACAACAATCCCTTCGGCAAGCTGGTTTCACGCCCGGCTGAGCTCGGTGGCACCACAGCCTCGCCCTATATCGCAACCGACGATATCGATGCCCGGTGCGAGCGCGCCCGCAAGGCCGGTGCCGACATCTGCATGGAGCCGACCGACCAGCCCTATGGCAGCCGCGACTTCATCTGCAAGGATCCGGAGGGGCATGTCTGGTGCTTCGGCACCTATCGGCCGGGACCGATGGCGGGGTGATCAGGCTGGCTGCAGCCGCGGCCTTGCCCGCAGCATCAGCCAGGAGACCACGGCGAGGTTGATCAGGTTCCAGGCCAGCCCGTTCAGGAAGGCAACCCTGTAGGAGGCAAAGAGGTCGTAGATCAGCCCGGAGATATAGCCGCCGAAGGCCATGCCGAGAATCGTCGCCGACATCACGATGCCGATCCGCACTCCGGCCTCCTTGGCCGGCAGGTATTCGCGGATGATCACCGCATACATCGGCACGATCCCGCCCTGGAACAGGCCAAAGATGCCGGTGACGATGTAGAGCGAGGTCAGCCCGTCGAAGAAGAGATAGAGGAAGAGCGCAACACCCTGCATCACCGAGCCAAGCGCCAGGGTTGCCGCTCCGCCGATCCTGTCAGAGACGAAGCCGGAACCGATGCGGCTGACGATGCCGAGCAGCAGCATCAACGAGAGCATTTCGGCGCCACGCGCGACGCCGTAACCAAGGTCGCCGCAATAGGCGACGATATGGACCTGCGGCATCGCCATTGCGACGCAGCAGGCGAAGCCGGCGACCGACAGCAGCAACTGAAGCTGGTTCGCGGAAAGGCCGAGATCGCCGCGAGCCCCGGCACTCGAAGCCTCGGCCGCTGCCAGCGTTTCGGCGGCTGGGCGCCTGCGGAAGAACAGGGAAAGCGGCACCAGAACCACCAGCGCCGTCAGGCCGATGCCGATATGCGTGGCGCGCCAGCCATGGTTCTGCAAACCCCAGGTGATCACCTGGGGCCAGATCACGCCCGCGAGATAGCTGCCGGATGCGCCGAAGACCACGGCGAGCCCGCGATGCTTGCGGAACCAGTGCGAGAGATCGGCGATCAGAGGCGAGAACCCCGCAGCGCCGCCGATCCCGATCAGCAGGCCGTGGGCGAGCGCGAATTGCCAGAGCGTGCCGGCAAGCCCCGCAAGCACATAGCCCGCACCGAGGAAGACCCCACCCATCACGATCGGAACGACGATGCCGTAACGATCGGCGATCCGGCCCATCAGGATATTGCCGACGCCGAAACCGAGCATGACAGCGGTGTAGGGCAGCGAAGCGCCCGCCCGGGCCGTGCCGAACTCAGCCTGAACGGAGGGAAGCACAACGACCACCGACCAGGTACCGACGCAGGCGACGGTGCCGACGAGCAGCGCCATCGCCAGCCGCAGCCAGGCATAGGAGGAATCAGGTGCGTAGCGCACGTGCTGGAGAGACATGTTTCCTCGCCGGCCGATTTCGGAGAACGGCTCTCTTATGACGCGGCGATGATTAGGCACCGCGAACCCGCGCGGCAAGCGCGCCGGCCGCAGTGGGGCACGGCGTCCGCAGCGCGACGCGGCAGTTCTGGCGTGCCAAAGGCAGACGGCGCGCGGGGTGCCTATCCGTCGGCCCGCGAGACCTCGGTTCGCCCGCGGACCAGGCTACGGACGCCGCATCATGATCATCTTCTCCTGCGCCATCTCACGCATGGTGAAGGGAATGCCGCCAATGCCGTAGCCGGACTCGCGCCGGCCTGCGAAAGGCATCCAGTCGGTCCGGAAGGCGGTCGGGTCGTTGATCATCACCGCGGAAGCATCGAGGCGGTCGGCAGCCCGCATCGCGACATCGACATCCTGCGCGAAGACGCTGGCCTGGAACGCGACCGGGAGCGAATTCGCCTGTGCGATCGCGTCATCGAGCCGCCGGTAGCGATAGACGCAGGTCACAGGCCCGAAGACCTCTTCGCGCGAGACCTTTGCCTCAGTGGACGGGTCAAGCAGCACGGTCGGCTGCAGGGTCGTTTCCGAGATGCGGCCGCCGCCGACTGCGAGCTTCGCCCCACCGCTCACGGCCTCCTCGACCCATGAGGCGATCCGGTCGGCCTCGCGGGGATGGATCAGCGGTCCGACTTCGGTATCGGCAAGCGTCGGATCCCCGACACGCAGCTTCGCGACCCGCGCGATCAAGCGTTCGGTGAACGCCGCAGCGATGTCCTCATGCACGAAGATGCGCTGCGTCGACACGCAGACCTGCCCTGCATGATAGTAGCCGCCCTTGACGACCGGCTCGATGATCCGGTCGAGATCGGCGCTGCGATCGACGATCGCGGGTGCCGCTCCGCCATGCTCCAGCGCCGAACGTGCGCCATGGGCAAGCTTGCTGTGCAGATACCAGCCGACCTTCGCCGAGCCGATGAAGCTCAGGAAACCGATGCGCCCATCTGTCGCCAATTTCTCGGCGAGCGTATTGCTCTCAGGAATGAAGCTCTGGCACCAAGCCTCCGGCAAGCCGGCTTCGTGAACGAGGGCCACGAAGTCGCGGCAGGACAGCGGCGTCGGGCCGGCCGGCTTGATGATCACCGGACAGCCGACGGCGATCGCCGGAGCGACCTGATGCACGATCAGGTTCAGCGGATGGTTGAAGGCCGAGATTGCGGCGACGATCCCGATCGGCTCCTTGGTGGTGAAAGCCCAGCGGCCCGCTCCCGCCGCCGAGAGGCCCATCGGAACCTCGCGCCCGGCAAAAT
>NZ_JBFTZN010000045.1:0-27915 GCF_056406775.1 Allobosea sp. P1_A7 | reverse complement strand
ATGTCGGCCTCGTCGAATGGAACGAGTCAGGCCCCTGGAGCGAGATCGTCGGCCCGGTCAGGGAGCGCGGCGGTCCGGCCGGCCTGATCCTCCGGGGCGGCCGCCTGGTTGCCGAGTGGGGCGACACGGCCCGCGCCGACATGACCTTCTCCATCGCGAAGAGCTATATCGCCGTGCTGGCGGGGCTTGCCGTCGCCGACGGACTGATTCGCGATGTCGACGAGCCGGTGGCGAAAACCGTCGACGGTCCCTGGTTCGAGGGCGCGCAGAATGCGACCATCACCTGGCGCCATCTCCTGCAGCAATCGAGCGAATGGCAGGGGGAAATCTTCGGCAAGTCGGACCAGGTCGATCATAACCGGCAGATCGGGCCGGGCGCCGACAACAGCCGCAAGGGCGAGCAGCGCGCCCTCAAGCCACCGGGCAGCCACTACGAGTACAATGACGTACGGGTGAACCTGCTGGCCTATTGCCTGCTGCAGCGCTTCCGCAAGCCGCTGCCCGAGGTCCTGCGCGAGCGCATCATGGACCCGATCGGGGCCTCGCAAGGCTGGGAGTGGCAGGGCTACCGCAATTCCTCGGTCGAGATCGACGGCCGGAGCGTGCAGTCCGTGCCCGGCGGCGGCCATTGGGGCGGCGGCCTCTTCGTCAGCGCGCGCGACCACGCCCGGCTGGGCCTGCTCGTAGGGCGCGGTGGCGCCTGGGCTGGCCGTGAGCTGCTATCGCCGGCCTGGATCGACGACATGCTGTCGCCTTCACCCACGCTCGAGAATTACGGCTATCTCTGGTGGCTCAACCGGGGCGCGGCGGCCCGGCCGAATGTTCCCGCCACGGCCGTCTTCGCGCTTGGTGCCGGCGTCAACGCAATCTGGCTCGATCCCACGCAGGATCTCGTTGCGGTGCTGCGCTGGATCGACAAATCCGCCCTCGACGGCTTCGTCGATCGCATGCTCGCAGCGGCCCGCTAGGCGGGTTTGCCGACGGCTGGTCGCCCTGACCGGGCCCTGTGGACGGTGGAGCCGCAGGTCCCCGCCTGAGCCCGGCGGAGACCGGTTCAAAGCATGGGCGGCAGTGATTCGCGCCGTCCGCCCTCAAGGGATGGGCGGAGCCCCCTGCCGCGTATCAGACGGCATTCGGACATCGCGGCTGCCCTTGCCATTGAGGCACCAAACGCAAAAACCCGGATACCGCTCTTCAAAGCGATATCCGGGTTTTGTGAAATGGTGGGCGCGACAGGGATCGAACCTGTGACCCCTACGATGTCAACGTAGTGCTCTCCCGCTGAGCTACGCGCCCGTCATGCCGTGACGATAATCTGCCCTGGCAGTCGGAACAGGTTCGGCCTTGCGGCGTGTCCCTGTTGCGAGGTTGAGCGGGCTATAGCCGCTCATTTCGCGCCTTGCAAGACGCTTGATTGCAAAAAGCGCTCAGGCTGCGAGCAACTTCTCGACCTCGTTCACCAGCTCGCGCAGATGGAAGGGCTTCGACAGCACTTTTGCGTCCTTCGGCGTCTGGGAATCGGGGTTGAGCGCAACTGCAGCGAAACCTGTGATGAACATCACCTTGATGTCGGGATCGAGCTCGGTGGCGCGCCGCGCCAGCTCGATGCCGTCCATCTCCGGCATGACGATGTCGGTCAGCAGCAGTTCGAAGGGCTCTTCACGCAGGCGATTATATGCTGAAAGCCCATTATCGAACGACGCCACGTCGTAGCCCGCATTCTGCAGGGCCTTGACCAGAAAGCGGCGCATGTCGTTGTCGTCTTCAGCGAGAAGTATCTTGGTCATGGGCCTGCTTCGTCCGTCCCGTTCGGCCTATCGATAGAGGCCGCCCACCCCGGACAACCCCTTCTCTGTTTCGTCTCGCCCGATTCGGCATTCCGAGCCAACGCGCCGAAGCGTTATCGCCTGCCCGGAGCGCTTGGAACACTATCGCAGTATAACGCGCCAACATGGTAAACAAGGCGTGAACGCGATGTTCGATTCAGCGCCGAATTCAAGATCGCTTCATCCGCTCGGCAATGTGTGCTTCAGTCCTCGTGCATGACCATCTCGTCCGGTAATTTTTCTGCTGAAGCCGCCGACATCGTCGTCGAGATCGAGCGCCCCTTCAGCCTCTATCAGCCGCCGCTCCAGGTCGTGCCGGTGGTGGTCGACGTGCCGCATGCCGGCCGTCGCTACCCTCCCGGCTTCGTGGAGCGAGCACGATTGCCGCTGCGCTCGCTGCGCCGCTCCGAGGATGCCTATGTCGACCGGCTCTTCGCGCAGACGGTCGCCCTTGGTGCGCCGCTGCTTGTGGCCGAATTTCCGCGTGCCTTTCTCGATGTGAACCGCGAGCCCTATGAGCTCGACCCGCGCATGTTCGACGGCCGCCTGCCCGCCTTCGCCAATACCCGCTCGATGCGGGTCGCGGGGGGGCTCGGCACAATTCCACGCATCGTCGGAGACGCGCACGAGATTTATTTTGGCAAGATTCCGGTGGAGGAAGCACTCGCCAGGATCGACGAGCTTTATCGCCCCTACCATGCCGGGCTGCGCAGCCTGGTCCAGCGCACGCAAGGCGCCTTCGGCACCTGCATTCTGGTCGACGCCCACTCGATGCCCTCGACCGGGCTCGACCGCGACGGGCTCGCCAAGTCGGATGTGATTCTCGGTGACCGCTTCGGCACCAGCGCCGCCGGCTACATCATCGACATCGCCGAGGAAGCCTTTCGTCGGCGTGGGCTCAGCGTCACGCGCAACCGCCCCTATGCCGGTGGCTTCATCACCGAACATTACGGCGCTCCGGCCTCAGGCGTGCATGCCCTGCAGATCGAGATCAACCGGTCCCTCTACATGAACGAAGCGACCCTGGAGCCGCATACCGGTTTTGCAGAGTTGGAGCAGGCGATCGGCACCGCCATGGCGGAGTGCTTCGCGCATTGGAGCGGCTGGCTCGACGATTGGCGCGAAGCTGCGGAATAGCCTGTTTTCTCAGAGGCTTGCGATGACGGCATCGGCGCAGCGCAGAAAAAAGGGCCGCGCACTTTCGTGGCGGCCCAAGTCTAGGGAGGAAACGCCCAAGGAGGGCAAACGAAGGCTTGAGGTGATCGCCCCTTCGCAGTGCACAATATGACTGTGCAGCGCAAAAAAGCAAGCTCCTTTATCGAAAATCTTATGAGCCATGCGCCGCACGCAATCCAAAACTGCTGATTTTCCGTCAGATTCCTTGTTTTCCGACGACGAGCGCCGCTAGAAGAACCGAGCGAGCAGGCTGGATCCTGCATTTTYGCTGCGCAGCATAGCGCAGCTCCGGAGAGCAAAGATGAGTGCGGTTGATTTCGGCGCCTTCGTCGCGGAACTCGCGACCCAATCCGGCCAGGCGATCCTGCCCTTCTTCCGCGCCAAGCATGCGACCGAGGACAAGTCCTGCGGCGGCGTGTTCGATCCCGTCACCGAGGCCGACCGCGCCGGCGAGAACGTGATGCGCCACCTGATCAAGCGCAATTTCCCCGAGCATGGCGTGCTCGGAGAGGAGTTCGGCACGGAGAACGGTGAGGCCGAATATGTCTGGGTGCTCGACCCGATCGATGGCACCCGTGCCTTCATCTCCGGCATCCCGGTCTGGGGCACGCTGATCGGCCTGACCCGCGAGGGCGTTCCGGTTTACGGCATGATGCACCAACCCTTCACCGGCGAGCGCTATTCCGGCGACGGCCGACAGGCACGCTATGAGGGTCCGGGCGGGCCACGGGTGCTGCGCACGCGCCAGAACGGCGAGCTGGCCACCGCGACGGTAATGACCACCAGCCCAAAACTGTTTCAAGGTGCCGAGCAGGAAGCCTATCTGCGCGTCGAAAGCGCGGTGCGCCTCGCCCGTTACGGCTGCGATTGCTATGCCTATTGCATGCTGGCCTCGGGCCATGTCGATCTCGTCATCGAGAGCGGGCTGAAACCCTATGACATCGTCGCTCTGATCCCGATCGTCGAAGGCGCCGGCGGAATCGTCACCTCATGGGATGGCGGCAGTGCCGCCAAGGGCGGACGCATCATCGCCGCCGCCAACAGGACGCTGCATCAGGCCGCCCTCGCCCTGCTCGCCGGCTGAGCCGGCCCCGGCGATCGCTTCGCCGGGAATGAATGCATCGAAGGCCGCCCAGAACTGCGCGCGGACGGCATCCGTTTCCATCAGGATCTCGTGACGCGCAGTCGGCAATATCAATGCCGAACCGGTCTTCAGCCGCGCCGCGAAGCGCTCGATTGCAGGCGTCGAGACCACCGGGTCGCGCCCGGCTGCGATCACCAGCGTCGGCACCCTGACCTCTAGAGGCGCCGAGGGAGCCGCCAGCCGGTTCATCAACCGGAACGCGGTCCTGACCCAGCCGACGGTCGGATCGCCGATGCTCAGCTGGCGCGCCGCAGCTGAAAGCGCGGCGTTCCGGGCATAGCGGACGGGGTCATTCGTCAGCCGATTGCCCTGGAATGGCTTGGTCGCGATCGCCGTGTCACCGCCGCCAGGCACGAAGGCGCTGCCGAGGCCGAGCMAGTACAGCACGCTTGCGAGATAGCTAGCCGCCCGTGGCCGCTCGACCATGGAGAGGCCGAGCATAGGCGCGAGCGCGACCAGTCGCGAGACCGGCAATGCGTTGCGCCGGGCGGCGTCGAGGCACAGCGCCGCCCCCATCGAATGCGCCAGAACGAAATAGGGACGCGGCAGCCGGGCCTGCATTTCCGCCATGGCAAGTGCGAGGTCGGTCTCGTAATGCCGCAGACGGCCGACATGCCCCTTGCGTTCACGCGAGACGAAGCGTTGCGAACCGCCTTGGCCGCGCCAGTCGAAGGCGAGAACGTGGAAACCGCGGCGGCGCAGCTCGGCGATCGTCTCGCTGTAGCGTTCGATGAACTCCGCGCGCCCCTGGATGATCACGACGGTACCACGCACTCGCTTTACTGTCGGGTGCCAGCTCGCGAAGCGGAGCCTGGCTCCGTCGCGCGCCAGGGCAAGCCAGACCTTGCCATGCCCGGGAACCGGGTAGTCGGGGAGGGAAAAAAGCTCGGCCTCGGCCATCAGGCGCTCCGAATCGCGGCGACAGTCCCGGGCGGATGCCCTCGGTTATGCCCGCTCGAGGCGGCTCTTGAAAAGCTGAAATCGCTCCCCAATTCCTGGTCACGCAGGCCGATACCGGCTGCGTGAACCTGAATGGGGCCTGTGCTCAAGACGAGGCAGGCTCGACCAAACGTCGCTTCTTCTGGAGGACATCATGCGTCACTTCGATCTTTCCCCGCTCTATCGCTCGACCGTTGGCTTCGATCGTCTGTTCAACCTGCTCGACCAGGCGACCAGCGCTGAAACCGCGCCGACCTATCCGCCCTACAATATCGAGCGCACTGCCGAGAACGCCTACCGCATCTCCATCGCGGTCGCCGGCTTCTCCGACAGCGACCTTGCCATCGAAAGCAAGGAAAACACCCTGACCGTACGCGGTGAGAAGCAGGTTTCCGAAAGCGCCGAGAAGCGCGAAGTCCTGCATCAGGGCATCGCCGCACGCGCCTTCGAACGCCGCTTCCAGCTCGCCGACTATGTCCAGGTGACCGGCGCGAGCCTCGAGAACGGCCTGCTCCATATCGATCTCGTCCGCGAGATTCCCGAGGCCAAGAAGCCGCGCCAGATCGCCATCGGCGGCAAACCCGCCAAGGTGCTCGAGGCCAAGGTTTCTAAGGCCGCGTAACACGCCCAGCCCAGGGCTGGCAGACAGAGGGCGCCCCCGGTTTCCGGGGGCGCCCTTTTCACGCCTGGAATTGGCGATCGTCTCTCAGTCGAGAGGCGCGACCGGAACGGCAGGCGTCGCCGGGCGCGGTGTGGAGGGCGCCGGATCCTCGATCTGGACCGGTGGCAGCTCGACCGGCGAAGCCTTGATCTCGGGCGATTCAGCCTTCGCAAGCGGCGGCTTGTGCTCGGGAGTCTCCGTTCCGCGAACATCGTCGGGGTTCACCAGCTTCGGCTTCTCCTCGCCGGATGGCGTGGTCGGGCCCGGCGTCGGCGCGACGGGTGTTGCCGGCGTGGACGGAGCCTCGGTTGCTGGCGCACGAGCCTGGGCAGGAGCCTGCTCGACAGGTTTTGCCTGTTCGGCTGGCGGTGTCGGCGCCGCCGGAGACGGGGGCATGACCGTTGCAGGCGCGCTCGCCTCGGCGGGGGGAGCTGGCGCCTTCTCCGGTTCAGGAGCCGGCATCGGTGCGGCCGGGGACGCCGGAACGACTTGGGCAGGCGCGTTCGCCTCAGCCGGAGCCTTGAGCGAATCGGGGCGCTCCGGCGGGAGCGGCAGCAACCGCGGTTGAGCCGGGGCATGCTCACGCGGATCGACGCGCGCGACATCCGGGGCGGGTCCCCTCATTCGTTCAGGAGTCTGCAGGTTCACCCGCCGGACGAGATCGCCGCTGAAACGATCGAAGATCAGCCGTACGCGCCGGCCATTCGCCATGCGCCCATCGACCACAAAATCGGACTCGGTGCGCGTGGTGCGGTCGACCTGGGCGAGTCTGTGCTCGCGGATGGCGATCTCGGCGATGCTCCGTGAAGACAACGGCGCAGGCGGCGGCGCATAGCGATAGCCGTAACCATAGCCATAAGCGCGACGCGGCACATATTCGTAGCCATAGTCGTAATAATACTGCGCGGCGGCTCCACCGGCCGAGCCCGCCAGCGCGCCGGCAACAGCCAGGCCGATCAGCGCGGCGCGCGAGCGCGCGGTCGAAACAGAAGCCATATCTCCATCCTTGTTAACGGACCGAACGGGGGCTTCAGTCTTCCTTAGGGATTACGGCACCCATGCGGCGTCAATCAGGGGATATTTCAGCGAGACGGCGCGTTCAGCAGCGAGATCAGCTGTTCGACATCCTCGGAGCGCGTCGCAAAGGACATCACGAACCGACCGACAATATCGCCCGATGCAAGCGCTGCATCGTCKGGAAGCGCGGTGTCGGACCAGGCGTGATAGCCGACCCCGGCCGCCTTCAGGCGCTMCTGCGTTGCAGCATCGAGGACGAGAAACGCCGTATTGGCCTCGCAGGGCCAGGCCAACCGCACCGAGCCGCCTCTCGCAACCGCCTCGGACAGCCGGGACGCCATCGCGTTGGCGTGGCGCGCCAGCGCCAGCCAATGGCCGCCGGCCAAGAGGCCCTCGAATTGTGCGCCGATCAGCCGGCCCTTGGAAAGAGTATGACCGGCCCGCTTGCGCCGCCATTTCATTTCAGCAGCCAAGGCCTGATCGAAGAAGACCACGGCCTCGGCTGCCCAGGCGCCATTCTTGGTGCCGCCAAAGGACAGGACGTCGACGCCCGCCTTCCAGGTGATCTCGGCTGGAGAGCAGCCCAGCGTGACCAGCGCATTGGCAAAGCGGGCGCCATCCATATGCAGCTTCAGGGCGCGTGGCTCGGCCGCCTGCTTCAGGGCCCGCACCTCGTCGGGACGATAGACCAACCCGCATTCGGTTGCCTGCGTGATCGAGACCGCCTGCGGCTGCACCTGATGCAGCGCGCCCTCGCGCATCCGCGCCAAGACCTTGGTCACGGACTCAGGCGTGATCTTGTTGCCGGTACCGGGCAGGCCGATGAGCTTGGCGCCGTCGCCGAAGAATTCCGGCGCGCCGCACTCGTCATCGGCGACGTGGCTTTCCTGATGGGTCAGGACCGCGCCCCAGGGGCGCGTCAGGCAGGCCAGCGCCAGCGCGTTCGCAGCCGTGCCGCTGGTCACCAGGAAAACCGAGACCTCATGCTCGAACAGCTCGGCAAAGAGCCGTTCGACGCGCTGGGTCCAGATATCGGTGCCATAGGCGGCCGCTGCGCCGTCATTGGCGGCCGCGATCGCGGCCATCACCGGGGCGCTCGCACCCGCCGTATTGTCGCTGATGAAGTTCATGAACGAGCGTTAGCGAGGCGGGCGCGCCCTGCCAAGCGCAAGGCCGGAATGACGCCTTGCACGGCGCGACTGAGCCCGGACCGGCCGCCGCCGGTATAAGCCCTTCGGACAAGAAGCGTGCGACCCAACTGTGCCTTTCATCCCGGAAATGTCGCCATCGAAACGCATATCGCAACAATATTTCCAATCCGCCCAAAATTCACGCTTGTGCCGACATTAGAATTCTGGCAAATTCGTCTCAATAGGACAGTGTTACTGTCCCATTTTTCACCGCGCTGACATGAGGCCGCGAGCCTGATGTCGGACGATCGCAACGGAGCGGAGCAATGACGAGGGGCACGGCCACGACCGCCACAGCCAACCGTAAACGCGCCGCCCGTAAAACGGCGGCGTAAACAGGCGCGACAGGGCTCTGGGAAGCCCGAGGCGCCTGCGGAGGACGCGGGCGCGGGATTAAAACAGCGCAAGCCCCCCTCTGACAGACGAACCTGGCCGGACTGGCTCCATCCTTGCTGCCTTGAAGGCCAGCAGGGGCCGGTGCGGACGGCGATGTAGACTGATGCGGGTCTCTCGGCGGAAGCGCGAGGGATATGGCAAGCGGGGTTTGACGATGAGCGGAACCAGCAAGTCGGGTGTCTTCAGCAGCAAAGCTGTGACGACCATGACGGCCACCGAGCCGGTCCTGACGGTGCGCGATCCGGCCATGCCCGAACGCCAGGGCCTCTACGATCCGTCCTTCGAGAAGGATTCCTGCGGCGTCGGCTTCATCGCCGACATGAAGAACCGCAAGACCCATGCGATCGTCGAGCAGGGCCTGCAGATCCTGCACAATATCGACCATCGCGGCGCTGTCGGCGCCGACCCCAAGCTCGGCGATGGTTGCGGTATCCTCACCCAGATTCCGCATCGCTTCTTCCAAGAAGAATGCGCGAAGCTCGGCATCGCCCTGCCCGAGCCCGGCCACTACGCCATCGGCCAGTTCTTCATGCCGCAGGATGCCGGCGATCGCGCCGTCTGCGAGGAGATCGTCGCACAGACGGTCGAGGAGGAAGGCCTGGTCTTCCTCGGCTGGCGCGACGTACCGGTCGATAACAGCGACCTCGGCGAGGCTGTGAAGGAAACCGAGCCGACCCATCGCCAGCTTTTCGTTGGCCGTCCGGTCGAGATCACCGACGAGGATGATTTCGAGCGCAAGGTCTATGTCCTGCGCAAGTCTGTTTCGAACAAGGTCTACAAGCGCCAGGACCGCGCCACCGCGACCTATTACCCGGTCTCGATGTCGGCCCGCACCATCGTCTACAAGGGCATGGTGCTCGTCACGCAGCTCGGCTCCTATTTCAAGGACCTGACCGATCCGCGCTTCGAGAGCGCGATTGCGCTCGTCCACCAGCGCTTCGCCACGAACACGTTCCCGTCCTGGCGCCTTGCGCACCCCTACCGGATGGTGGCGCATAATGGCGAGATCAACACGCTGCGTGGCAACGTCAACTGGATGGCTGCTCGTCAGGCCTCGGTCGATTCCGAGCTGTTTGGCGCGGATATCTCGAAGCTCTGGCCGATTTCCTATGAGGGCCAGTCCGACACCGCCTGCTTCGACAACGCCCTCGAATTCCTGGTCCAGGGCGGCTATTCGCTCGCCCATGCCATGATGATGCTCGTGCCCGAGGCCTGGGCCGGCAACCCGCTCATGGATGAAGAGCGCCGCGCCTTCTACGAATATCACGCCGCCTTGATGGAGCCCTGGGACGGCCCTGCCGCCATCGCCTTCACCGACGGCAAGCAGATCGGCGCGACGCTTGACCGCAACGGCCTGCGGCCCGCGCGCTATCTCGTCACCGATGACGGTCTCGTCGTGCTCGCTTCGGAATATGGCGTGCTGCCGATCCCGGAAGAGAAGATCGTCCAGAAGTGGCGTCTCCAGCCCGGCAAGATGCTGCTCATCGATCTCGATCAAGGCCGCATCATCGGCGATGACGAGATCAAGACCTCGCTCTGCCTCGCCAATCCCTACAAGGACTGGCTGAAGCGGACCCAGATCGTGCTGGAGGAGCTGCCGCCGGTCGAGGCGCGCGCCTCGCGCACCGATGTCGCCCTGCTCGATCGTCAGCAGGCCTTCGGTTACACCCAGGAAGACACCAAGATCCTGATGGCGCCCATGGCCGTGACCGGCCAGGAGGCCGTCGGCTCGATGGGCACCGACACGCCGATCTCGGCGCTCTCCTCGAAGTCGAAGCTGCTCTACACCTATTTCAAGCAGAACTTCGCACAGGTCACGAACCCGCCGATCGACCCGATCCGCGAAGAGCTGGTGATGAGCCTGCTCTCCTTCATCGGGCCGCGGCCGAACATCCTCGACCTGGAGGGCACCTCGCGCCGCAAGCGCCTTGAAGTGCGCCAGCCGATCCTGACCAATGACGATCTCGAGAAGATCCGTTGCATCGGTCACTACGAGGACCGCTTCGACACCAAGACGATCGACATCACCTATCCCGCGCGCGAAGGCGCAGCCGGCATGGAAGGCGCTATCGCACGGCTCTGCGAACGGGCCGAGGCGGCCGTGCATGGCGGCTACAACATCATCATCCTCTCCGACCGGCAGGTGGGACCGGACCGCATTCCGATCCCGGCTCTGCTGGCGACGGCCGCTGTCCATCACCACCTGATCCGCAAGGGCCTGCGCACCTCGGTGGGTCTCGTTGTGGAATCCGGCGAGCCGCGCGAAATTCATCACTTCGCCTGTCTTGCCGGCTTCGGCGCCGAGGCGATCAACCCCTATCTCGCCTTCGAGACGCTCGAGGCGCTCTACGAGGCCGGCGAGTTCCCGCCGGAGGTCGACCGCTACGAGGTCGTCAAGCGCTTCATCAAGTCTGTCGGCAAGGGCCTGCTCAAGGTCATGTCCAAGATGGGCATCTCGACCTATCAGTCCTATTGCGGCGCGCAGATCTTCGACGCGATCGGCCTGAAGACCGAGACGATCAACAAGTACTTTGCCGGCACCGTGTCCTCGATCGAGGGCGTCGGCCTGCCGGAGCTCGCGGAAGAAACCGTGCGCCGGCATCGCGATGCTTTCGGCGACTCGCCGGTCTATCGCGATGCGCTCGATATCGGCGGCGAATACGCCTTCCGTATCCGCGGCGAGGACCATGYCTGGACGCCGGAGAACATCTCGCTGCTCCAGCATGCCGTCCGCGGCAATGCGCAGGACAAGTACAAGGCCTATGCCGAGCTGGTGAACGACCAGAGCCAGCGTTTCTCGACGATCCGTGGGCTGTTTCAGATCAAGGATGCCGACGCGCTCGGCACCAAGCCGATCCCGCTCGATCAGGTCGAGTCGGCGGCCTCGATCGTGCGCCGTTTCTCGACCGGCGCCATGTCCTTCGGTTCGATCAGCCATGAGGCGCATTCGACGCTCGCCATCGCCATGAACACGATCGGCGGCAAGTCGAACACCGGCGAAGGCGGCGAGGAGCCAGAGCGCTTCGTCAAGCTGCCCGACGGCCGCTCGATGCGCTCGGCGATCAAGCAGGTCGCCTCCGGCCGCTTCGGCGTCACGGTCGAATACCTCGCCAATTCCGACATGATGCAGATCAAGATCTCGCAGGGCGCCAAGCCCGGCGAGGGCGGCCAGCTGCCCGGCCACAAGGTCGACGCGCGCATCGCCAAGGTCCGGCATTCGACGCCGGGCGTCGGCCTGATCTCGCCGCCGCCGCATCACGACATCTACTCGATCGAGGATCTGGCCCAGCTGATCTTCGACCTGAAGAACGTCAACCCGGCGGCCGATGTCTCGGTCAAGCTCGTCTCGGAGCTCGGCGTCGGCACGGTTGCGGCCGGCGTCGCCAAGGCACGCGCCGACCACATCACCATATCGGGCTATGAGGGCGGCACCGGCGCATCGCCGCTGACCTCGATCAAGCATGCCGGATCACCCTGGGAGATCGGCCTCGCCGAGACCCATCAGGTCCTGGTGCTGAACAAGCTGCGCGGGCGTATCGCGCTGCAAGTCGATGGCGGCCTTCGCACCGGCCGCGACATCGTCATCGGTGCCCTGCTCGGCGCCGACGAGTTCGGCTTTGCCACCGCTCCGCTGATTGCGGCCGGCTGCATCATGATGCGCAAGTGCCACCTCAACACCTGCCCGGTCGGCGTCGCGACCCAGGATCCGGTGCTGCGCAAGCGCTTCAAGGGCGCGCCCGAGCACGTCATCAACTTCTTCTTCTTCCTCGCCGAGGACGTGCGCGAGATCATGGCGAGCCTCGGCGTCGCCAGGTTCGACGATCTCGTCGGCCGCTCCGACTGGCTCGACAAGAAGCAGGCGATCGACCACTGGAAGGCAAAGGGCCTCGACTTCACCCGGATTTTCCACAAGCCGGAGGTGAAGGGCGAGGTCGCCATCCGCCATGTCGAGCGCCAGAAGCACCCGATCGACACCGTGCTCGACCGGACGCTGCTCGCCAAGGCTGCATCCGCCCTCGATAAGGGCGAGGCTGTGGTCATCACGAGCCCGATCCGCAACGTCGACCGCTCGACCGGCGCGATGCTCTCGGGCGAAGTCGCCAAGCGCTATGGCTATGCCGGCCTGCCGGCGGACACGATCACGGTGAGGCTCACCGGCACTGCCGGCCAGAGCTTTGGCGCCTGGGTCGCCAATGGCGTCACGCTCGATCTCACGGGCCAGGCCAATGACTATGTCGGCAAGGGTCTCTCGGGCGGCAAGCTGATCATCCGGCCGTCGCCGGATGCGCAAACCATCGCCGAGAATTCGATCATCGTCGGCAACACCGTGCTCTACGGCGCGATCTCGGGCGAATGCTACTTCCGCGGCGTCGCCGGCGAGCGCTTCGCCGTGCGCAACTCCGGCGCGATCGCGGTGGTCGAGGGCACCGGCGATCATGGCTGCGAATACATGACCGGCGGCGTCGTCGTCGTGCTCGGCCAGACCGGCCGCAACTTCGCGGCCGGTATGTCGGGCGGTGTCGCCTATGTGCTCGACGAGGACAAGAGCTTCGCCAAGCGCTGCAACCTTTCCATGGTCGATCTCGAGCCGGTCACCGAGGAGGAGGAACTGATGCAGCGCATCCACCACCATGGCGGCGACCTCGAGTTCAAGGGCCGGATCGACGTGATGGCCAACATGTCCGGCTACGACGCCGAGCGCCTGCACCTGCTCGTCGCCGATCATCACCGCTACACCGGTTCGCAGCGGGCCAAGGACATTCTCGAGAACTGGACGGAATACCTGCCCAAATTCGTCAAGGTCATGCCGGTCGAATACCGGCGTGCCCTCCTCGAAATCGAGCGGGCGCAAGCCGGCATGTCGGTCGCGGCCGAGTAACCCAATCAGGCGGATGTGAGACGATGGGCAAGGTAACCGGCTTCCTCGAGATCGACCGTCGCGACCGGAAGTACCTTCCGGCTTCGGACCGGATCAGGAACTACAAGGAATTCGTCATTCCGCTCGGCGCGGAGGCAACCCGCGACCAGGCGGCGCGCTGCATGAATTGCGGCATCCCGTATTGTCACAACGGCTGTCCGGTCAACAACCAGATCCCGGACTGGAACGACCTCGTCTACAACGACAAGTGGCGCGAGGCGCTGGACAACCTGCACTCGACCAACAACTTCCCGGAGTTCACCGGCCGCGTCTGCCCTGCCCCCTGCGAGGCGTCCTGCACGCTGAATCTCGAGGACACGCCGGTCACCATCAAATCGATCGAATGTGCGATCGTCGACAAGGGCTGGCAGGAGGGCTGGATCATCCCCCAGCTGCCGCGTGCCAAGACCGGCAGGAAGATCGCCATCATCGGCTCCGGTCCGGMGGGCCTCGCTGCGGCCCAGCAACTCGCCCGTGTCGGCCACGAGGTGCATCTCTATGAGCGCCAGGCGCGCGCCGGCGGCCTGCTGCGCTACGGCATTCCGGACTTCAAGATGGAGAAGTCCCATGTCGAGCGCCGTGTCCGCCAGATGGAGGCCGAAGGCGTCGTCTTCCACTACAATGCCAATGTCGGCGTCGATATCGACCCGGCCGAGTTGCTGGCGCGCTATGACGCCGTCGGCCTGACCGGTGGCGCCGAGAAGCCGCGTGATCTGCCGATCGAGGGTCGCGAGCTCGCTGGCATCCAGTTCGCCATGGATTTTCTGCCGCAGCAGAACCGTCGCGTCGGCGGCGAGGCAGCCAACGGCAATGGTGCCGAGATCCTGGCGACGGGCAAGCATGTCGTGGTCATCGGCGGCGGCGATACCGGGTCTGACTGCATCGGCACCTCGRTGCGCCAGGGTGCGCTCTCGGTGACTCAGATCGAGATCATGCCGCAGCCGCCGGAGAAGGAAAACAAGGCGCTGACCTGGCCGAACTGGCCGCTCAAGCTCCGAACCTCCTCCAGTCACGAGGAGGGGGCCGAGCGCGACTTCGCCATCACCACGCTGAAGTTCACCGGCGAGAATGGCCAGGTCCGCAGGCTGAACTGCGCCCGCGTCGACAATGCGCTGAAGCCGATCCCGGGCACCGAGTTCGACCTCAGGGCCGATCTCGTCCTGCTCGCCATGGGCTTCGTCTCGCCGGTCCGTGAAGGGTTGATCGAGAAGCTCGGCGTCACGCTCGACAAGCGCGGCAATGTCGAGGCGAACACGCTCGCCTACAAGACTTCGGTCGAGAAGGTGTTTGTCGCCGGCGACATGCGCCGCGGCCAGTCGCTGGTCGTCTGGGCGATCCGCGAGGGTCGCCAGATGGCCCATTCCATCGACAAGCACCTGATGGGCGAGACCATCCTGCCGCGATAGGGAGATCCCTTCTCCCGCTCGGGGGAGGACATGCCGCAGCGGACGGCGCATGAGGGGAGCAGGTGGCCCGAGTGGCCCCTCGCCCGCCTCGGCGCTGCGGGGCTCCCCTTCTCCCGAAGGGAAGCGGTATATTCGTGTCGGTTCCGGTCAGTTCCGGCGCGGCCAGCGGTAATCGTCGATGCGACCCGGCTTCGGTTCGCTCGCGACCCCCTCGCCGAACACGCGGTCGAGCTGGGTGGCGAGGTCGCCCCGTCCTCTCGCCTCCTGGATCGAGGCGAGCAGCGCCCGGTCCCCATTGGACGACACCCCTGTCAGCGGCATGATCGGACCTGCGAGCGGCTTTGCCTGCAGCAAGGGGCCAAGGCCGCCGAGGTCGGGCAATCCCTGGACCATACGGTCGATCAGGCGTTCGATGCCGCCGGCCTGCAGTTCCGGATTGCTTGGAGCCCCGGTCTCGGGCGCGACCGGAAGCGCGATCACGCCTTGTTCCGGACGCCCCTCGATCAGACGGCGGATCACCACATCGATGAAGTGAGCGGCCTTGCGTGCCCCCGCCTTGGTGAAATGAATGCCGTCGGCGGTGCGCAATCGCGTCGTCTGCCCGGATACATCGGGCCCCATCGCCCTATAGCGGTTCTCGGCATCGACATAACCGCCCCAGAGATCGATGTACTGGCCGCCGGCCCGCTCGACACGCTGCCGATAGACGTCGTTGAGAATGACATAGTCGGCGGTAAGGCGTGAATTCTGGACGGGCGGGAGACCGACCCAGAGCAAGGGAATGCGTTTCGCCGCAAAAGCCCCGGCGATGCCGTCGACCCGATCCCGWTAGAGTTCCAGCCAACGCTCGCTCAGCGGCTCATGAAGGGTCTCGCCTTCACGGATCGCTTGCCGATCATTGAGCCCGAGCAGCATTACGGCGACGGTGATCTTCTGGTCGCTCGCCAGCAGATCGGTGACCGCCTTGGGCCAATCGTAGAAATCGGTGCGGACAAGACCGGATTCGAGTTTCGTCTTGCGCATCACCGCGACGTCGGGACGATCATTCAAGGCCTCGACGAGCCCGCCGACCACGAGATCGCCAAGCGAATCCCCCAGCACGACGATATGGTAGCTGACATCGACCTTGGGGATGACCGGATCGTCGCGTACGACCACCGGCGACGTCCTGCGTGCCTGGGCTGGCGCCACGCGCTGGCGCTGTGGCGCGGGCTGGGGCTGCGGCTGAAGTCGGCTGAAGGGAAAAACGAACCCGCGGCCACGCTGCAGCGTGGGATCACGCGTCAGCATCGTGTCGTTCTCGGCAAAGGAGGACGGCCCGCCGGTCAGCAGCAGGAGCAGGGCAGCCCCCAGAACCATCAGAAGTGAACGCAAACGCATGGCGCTCTCGGTCCTACCGGCCGACGGAGTTCGCCGGCATCATACCGCGGTCGGAGGCTGGAGTCAGCGCGCCCCACGCATGCGCGCGAGAAGCGCCGGCGTCGGGTAGCCATCGGCGATCTGGCCAGCGCTCAGCTGGTATTGGCGCACCGCCTCGCGTGTGCCGGTGCCGATGCGCCCGTCGGCATCATGATCATAGAAGCCAAGCACCTTCAGCCGCCGCTGCAGATCCTTGGTTCCTGCCATGTCCAGCCGCGGCGCCGAGACCGGCCATTCAGCCTGGATTGCCGGACGCCCTGCGATCCGGTCGCCGAGATGGCCGACCGCAAGCGCATAGGCGTCAGAGGAGTTGTATTTCTTGATGACGTCGAAATTCGCGGTCAGCAGCATGACGGGGCCGCGATAGCCGGCAGGAAAGAACAGCCGCGCCTCACCCGAGGATGGCAGCGCCCGCCCATCGGCCCGCCGCACCCCTGCCGCGTTGAAGGCAGAGAAACTTGCCTTGTTGATGCGGTGATCGAAATTCTCCGGGAGCCTCACTTCCATGCCCCAAGGCAGGCCCGGCACCCAGCCATAGCCCTTGAGGTAGTTGGCGGTCGAGGCCAGTGCGTCGCTGGTCGAAGCCCAGATATCGGCATGCCCGTCTCCGGTGAAGTCGACGGCGTATTTCATGTAGCTCGACGGCATGAACTGGGTGTGCCCCATCGCTCCCGCCCAGGAGCCGCGCAGCTCGCTGCGCTCGACATAGCCCTTTTCGATCAGCTCGAGCGCCGTCAGCAGTTCATCGCGGAAGAAGTCGCCGCGATAGCGGATATGGGCGAGCGTCGCGAGCGAGCGGATCGTGTCCTTGTCGCCCTTGAACGAACCGTAATTGGTTTCCATGCCCCAGACGCCGAGCACGACCTCCTTGGGCACGCCATAGCGGGCTTCGACCTGGGCGAGCGTACTTGCATTGTCGGCGGCAGAGTCACGCCCGCGTGCGACGCGCGTGCCACCGACAGCGTTGTTGAGATAGGTCCAGATCGGCGCCGAAAACTCCGATTGCTTCTTCGTCAGCGCGACGATCGAGGCATCCGGCGTCACCCCGCGAAAGGCCAGATCGAAGGTCTTGCGCGAGATGCCGCGCGCCTGCGCCTGCGGCCAGAGCCGCTGCAGGAAGGCATCGAAGGACGCCTGGCCCTGCCCGGCGGTCGCAGCATTCGTGCTGTGCGAGCGCGCCGAGGCGTTGATCGAGCCTGTCGTCTGAGCCAGCGCCGGGACGAGGCTGGCTGTGGCCACGGCGAGGACGAGGGACAGGCGGCGCATGGGCAAAAACCTTGCTAGGACAGGCTGGGCGTAAACGACTTCAGCAACAGCGCCCGAACAAGATTAACCATGGGTTAACGTAGCGCAATCACCGCGCGTTTCGGGTCCGCAGAACCTCTTCCCAGGCCAGGGCTTGCGTGACGATCTGCGTCAGATCGTCATGTTCGGGCTGCCACCCGAGTTCGGCGCGGATGCGGTCGGCCTTGGCAACCAGGGACGCCGGATCGCCGGCCCGGCGCGGCGAGAGCTTGACCGGGAAATCCGTCCCCGACACCTGCTTCACCACCTCGACCACCTCCTTCACCGAATAGCCACGACCATAGCCGCAGTTCAGTGTCAGGCTGGCGCCATCATCGCGCAAATGATCGAGCGCCGCCAGATGCGCCCGCGCCAGATCGGTGACGTGGATATAGTCGCGCACGCAGGTGCCATCCGGCGTCGGATAGTCCGTGCCGAAGATCTCGAGCCCGGCGCGCTGGCCGAGCGCCGCCTGGCTCGCGACCTTGATCAGATGGGTGGCGTTCGCCGCGGACTGCCCGGAACGGCCGCGCGGATCGGCCCCGGCCACGTTGAAATAGCGCAGTGCCACATAGGTCAGGCCGTGGGCACGCGCGACATCGCCGAGCATCCACTCGCTCATCAGCTTCGAGCGGCCATAGGGGTTGATCGGCGCAAGTCCGATTTCCTCGGGCACGGGGCTGACGGCCGGCTCACCATAGACTGCTGCCGTCGAGGAGAAGATCACGTGCTTGACGCCACCGCGCACCGCGCTCTCGAGCAGGGCGCGCGTCTTCACGGTGTTATTGAGATAGTAACCAAGCGGATCGGAAACCGAATCGGGCACCACGATCTTGGCTGCGAAATGCGCAATCTCGGTGATGCCATGCTCGGCGATGACGCGCTCGACCAGAGCCTGATCGCCCATATCGCCTTGTACGAATGTCGCTTCCGGGGGCACGGCCCACCAGAAGCCGGTCGAGAGATCGTCGAGCACGACGACCTTTTCGCCGCGATCGAGCAGCTCCAGCACCATATGGCTGCCGATATAGCCGGCGCCGCCCGAGACCAGAATCGTCATGTATCGTCTCCGATTGTCATCGCTCTGGCATAGGCCTTAAGCAAAAAGGATTGACGACGCATCAAGCGACGATTGGTATCAGGAACAGGCTGGCCCGCCTTTCGCCAGAATTGCGCGACAGCCTTGGCAACAGCTGGCATTGATCGGGGCACGCCGGCTTCCTACGCTTTGCCCTTCCGACGCAGGCGCACCACGCTCGGTGCGCGAAATGGGTTTTTCATGACGAAACGCATCCGCAAGGCCGTCCTTCCCGTCGCGGGCCTTGGTACCCGCTTCCTTCCCGCCACCAAGGCGGTCCCCAAGGAAATGCTGACCATCGTCGACCGTCCGGTCGTCCAGCATGTCGTCGACGAGGCCAGGGCAGCCGGCATCGAGCATTTCGTCTTCGTCACCGGCCGCAACAAGGGCGTGATCGAAGACCATTTTGATATCGCCTATGAGCTCGATGACACATTGGCCAAGCGCGGCAAGATGAAGGAACTGGAGGCGCTCAGGGCGGATCTGCCGCCGGCGGGCGCCGCGAGCTTCCTCCGTCAGCAGGCTCCGCTTGGCCTTGGCCACGCCGTCTGGTGCGCACGCGATGTCATCGGTGACGAGCCCTTCGCCTTGCTGCTGCCGGATATGCTCCATCACAGCCTCGGCAAGGGCTGCCTCGCCGAGATGATCGACGCCTTCGAGAAGCACGGCGGCAACCACATCGGCGTGGCGCCGGTGCCGGACGACCAGACCCATCAATACGGCATCGTCGGCGTCGAGGACGTGAAGGCCAAGGTCTCGAAGATCACGAAGATGGTCGAGAAGCCGGCAAAGGGAACGGCCCCCTCGAATCTGCACATCACCGGCCGCTACATCCTGCAGCCGACGATCTTCAATCTGCTGGCGAACCAGGAAACAGGCGCCGGCGGCGAAATCCAGCTCACCGATTCGATGATCGCACTATCCCGGCAGGAGCCCTTCTACGCCGTGCGCTTCGATGGGGACATCTACGACACCGGTTCGAAGCTCGGCTTCCTGACCGCCAACATCGCCTATGCGCTCCAGCGCGGCGACCTTGGCCCGCAACTGCGCGCAGAAATCCACCGGCTGCTCGAGGCGTAACCGTCGCACCGGGATTCCCGGGCCAGGCCCGATGCGGGCCCGGGAACCCGAGGTGATGAGAGGGCCGGCTCGGCGCCGGCCATCATGTCAAGCCTGGCTTAGAACTGCAGCCGCAGACCGACCTGCGCGACATTGGCCGTGTAATCCGAGTTCGGCGCAGTCGAGTTCAGGCGTTCATGGGTGAAGCTCGCCCGCACCGCGAAGGTCCGCGTCAGCTTGTATTCGAGCCGGGCGCCGATCGCCGTATAATCTTCGCGCAGCCCCTGCCCCTCATAGGCGGTGCGGCCGAAGGTGGTGAAGCCGGTCACAGTCAGATTGCGGCGCAAGGCATGAGCCACCTCGAGGGTGGCCCGGCGCGCCCAGGTGCCGCTGCTGCCCGCGATCGTCGTATCGCCAAGCTCTGACGTGCCGCGCAGCGTCACCGTCGTCAAAGGGGTCGGCGTCCACAGGATCGCGGCATCGCCAACCATGCCGCGCAGGTTCCTCAGCCGGGGATCCTCATAGGCCCGGTCCTGATAGCCCACGGACACTTCGCCCGTGACCAGCCGGCTGATTTCGAAAGTGGAGCCGACACTGACGGTGTACCCGTTCGAAGAGCGCTCAAATCCATTAGAATCCACCCGCTGGTCATACTGGCGCGTGTCAATATCGCCCTGGATGAAAGGCCTGAGGCCCGGCGTCAGCTCATAGCCGGCTCGTAGCCGCAAGCCATAGTCCGTCTGGTTGCGGTCGGCCTGGCTCAGGGTTGCGCCGCTGATCAGCTTCGCGTTCTCGAAGTCCTGGCGGTCGACTGAACCCCGTAGCGTCAGCTGCAGACGGTTGATGTCATGCGTGACACCGGCCGAGCCGCCATAGAAATAGGTCAGCGGCCGGCCGACGACCGGCGCATTGAGGTCCGGCGAACCGGGACGCTGCGTATCGAGCCTGAGGCGGCTTTCCAGCAGGATGCGGGTATCGCGGGTCGCATCGAGCCGAAGATCAAGCGCCCCCTCGCCGTCCGGGCGCGAGGCTTCGCCATCGCGAAAATACTCGGAATAGGCGCCGCGCAGCCTGCCCCTCAACTGATGCACGTTCCAGTCCGACTGGATGCCAAGCTCGCCCTCGTAACGAGCGAAGCCTGAGCCCTTGTTCGGGCCGGAGACACGCTGCGGATTGCTGTCATAGCCAACGGAATTCGTCGTCGCCGGGGTCAGAATGACATTGCCAAGCCTGAGCCCCAGCGGCGCGTAGGGGTCTTCCTCGACGATCGAACGCCGCCGCAGCGGCGGCGGAGCCGCCGGGCCTGGTTGCGGCAATGTCGAAACGGCCGGTTGCGGCGCGCGGAACTGGCGCTGCGTGACGCCACGAAGGCCGGGCGCCAGTACCGGACGGCTGGCGCGCGGCGGCGCGCGGTTGGAAATCGTCGAAGGCTGGTTCTGGATCAAGGCAGCCGGATCGCGCACCGCCTCGGGAATCGGCGAGGTCGCACTCTGCTGTGTTTGATCCGGCGCCGCCTGGGCCTGGGCGACATAGGCGGGCACGGTGCTGCGCAGGCTCGGGGCCCGTGCCTGCTGCGCCCATGCCGTGTCGATCGCAGGCCATGCCGCCGCAAGGCCTGCTGCTGCAGCGCCTRTCAAAAGCACGGTCGTGACGCGACGGGACACGAGGAGAGCGAACTCCGGAACAAGCCAAGGCGCGCCCGGATGGCACGCATGGTTAACGGAGTTAGAACGAAGAGGGTTAACGTGCCGTCAATGCAGCCCTGCTGCGAGGCTTGGCAGCCCTGCTGCGAGGTTTGGCAGTCCTGCTGCGAGGCTTGACGGTGGAAGTCCCTGCCCGGACTGTGCTAGACGCCCCAGCCATGACAGCCGATATCCGCGCCTCGGCGCTCCGCACCATCGCGACCGAGCGCACCGGGCTCGATACGCTTCACACCGCGCTCGCCAACGGCCTGGGCGAACCCTTTGCAGCCGCTGTGGAGTTGATCCGCGCTGCCGCCGGCCGTGTCGTCGTCACCGGCATGGGCAAATCGGGCCATGTCGGGCGTAAGCTCGCAGCGACCTTGGCTTCGACCGGGACCCCTGCCCTCTTCGTGCATCCGGCCGAAGCGAGCCATGGCGATCTCGGCATGGTCCAGCCGGAGGATGTCGTCATCGCCCTCTCCTGGTCCGGAGAGGCGGCGGAGCTGTCCGCCATCGTCGCCTATACCCGCCGTTTCCGCGTCGGCCTGATCGCGCTGACCGCCAATGCCGAGAGCGCGCTTGGCCGCGAGGCCGACATTGCCCTCGTGATCCCGAAGGCGGAAGAGGCCTGCCCGAACGGGCTCGCCCCCACGACCTCGACGACCATGCAGATCGCGCTCGGCGACGCGCTCGCGATTGCGCTGCTCGAGGCCCGTGGCTTTTCGCGCCAGGATTTCTTCGTCTACCACCCCGGCGGCAAGCTCGGCGCGCAGCTCAAGACTGTCGAGAGCATCATGCATCGTGGCGAGGGCCTGCCCCGCGTCGGCCTCGACACTGCGCTGCCGGATGTGATCGCGATGATCTCGGCCAAGGGTTTTGGCTGCGCGATTGTCACCGATCTCGACGGGCGCCTCGCCGGCATCGTCACCGATGGCGACCTGCGCCGCAAGCTCGGCTCCGGCGGGCCGAGCGCTTTGCGCGCCCGCGATGTGATGACCCCATCCCCGCGCCGCATCGCCCCCGATGCGCTGGCCGTCGAGGCACTCGAGATGGTCAACCGGTTGCGCATCACGGCATTGGTCGTCGCGGACGCTGAGGAACATCCGGTCGGCCTCGTGCATGTGCATGACCTGCTGACGCTCGGCGTCGCCTGAACCGTCAGGCCAATCGCTCGCGCAATGCCTTCGCCGCGTGCCGGGTGAAGGCCCGGACCCGCGCCGCATGACGCAGATCGGGATGGGTCAAAACCCAGATCTCGGATGCAAGCTCGGGAACCGGCTCGCTCAGGCGAGCCAGTCCGAGCGATGGCTCGTCGCCGAGATAGCTCGGCAAAAGTGCATGAGCCCCTGATCGCGCCGCAACGGCCGCCGCGAAGAACGAATCCACGCTTGCACCGACACGCTCCGTCGGAACGTGATCACGCAGCCAGCGCGCCGCCGGGGCATGCATCAGGGCCGGCGCAAGGCCGATCCATCGCCGAGTCGCCAGAAGCTCGGTCATGTCTCGCACACCTCCGTCGTCATTCGCCGAATAGGCTGCAAAGCCGAAGCGCGCGGCCCGCTGCCCGACCAGGGCTTCCGGCGGAGCATGCGTCGGCCTGATGGCAACATCGGCCTCGTTGCGCGCCATATCGGCCATCGCATTGGAGAATTGCAGCTCAACCGACATCTGCGGATGCGCGTCCGCGAAGCTGAGCACGATCGGCGCGACGATATAGGCCAGCGTATCGGCCGTCGTGACCTTCAGCGTGCCGCGGAGGCGGTTGTCCCGGCCCGCGACCGCCCGGTTCAGTTCATCCAGCCGYTGCTCGATATCGCCCGCGCGCTGGATGATCTCCTCCGCGAGCATCGTCGGGACATAGCCGTCCGCCCCGCGCTCGAAGAGCGGATTGCCAAGCCGACGCTCCAGCGCCTCGAGCCTGCGATAGGCCGTCGCCGGATGGGTCTGGAGCATCTCGGCCACCTGCTTCATCCGGCCGGCGCGCGCGACCGCGAGGATCAGGGCGAGATCATCATGGCTCAGCATTGTCGTCGCACTATTGCGAAATCATTTCGCATATCAAGCATTTGAAGTCGCGTAAGCGCAATCCACCTTTCATGCAGTCGCGCTCCCGCTTGGAGCGCCTACGTTACGAGGTTTGCGTCACATGACACGGCTGCTCTTCATCCAGGCTTCCCCGCGCAAGGCGGATTCGGCCTCGTCTTCCAGCGCGCAGCACTTCCTTGCCGCCCTCCAGGCAAGGCTGCCCACACTCTCGGTCGAGACGCTCGATCTCTGGGCCGCGGAGCTGCCGGAATTCGACGGCGCCATGCTGGCGGCGAAATATGCCCGCCTCGCCAGGCGCGATCTCAACGCCCCGGAACAGGCGGCCTGGCGGGTCATCGAGGGAATGATCGCCCGTCTCGCCGGAGCCGATCTCGTGCTGATCGCGACGCCGATGTGGAATTTCAGTATCCCCTACAAGCTCAAGCACTGGATCGACCTCGTCACCCAGCCGGGGCTGAGCTTCTCCTTCGATCCTGCGACGGGATACACGCCGCTGCTGAGGTCGCGCCCGACGCTCGCCATCCTCGCAAGCGCTGGCGACTATAGCGAAGGGCCGAGCCGGGGTCGGCCCGATCTTGCGACGCCCTATCTCAAGGCAGCACTCGGCTTCATTGGCCTCAGCGACGCCATCGTGGTCGGCCAGGGGCCCACGATCGGTCCCGATCAGGAGGTCGCTGAAGGCCGCGCGCATGCGCATGCCCGTCTTGAAGAGATCGCCGCCAGCTTTGCAGTCACGGTGGGAATTGGCACGGAACGGCTCAGGAGTGCGTCATGACAACGGGCTGGGCCTGGATCGTCCTCGTCGTCTCCGGCATCGTCGATGTCGCCTGGGCGCTCAGCATGAAGAAGGCCGACGGCTTTCGCGACCTGCACTGGGCGCTTGTCTCGGTGCTGCTTCTGGTCGTCTTCGTCGTGCTTCTGATCAAGGCGCTGGACGTGCTGCCGCTCGGCACGGCCTATGCGGTCTGGACAGGCATCGGCGCGCTCGGCTCGGTGCTCGTCGGCATCCTCGTCTTCGGCGAGCCGGCCACGATCGCCCGTCTCTTCTGGATCGCGCTGGTGCTCGTCGGCATCGTCGGGCTGAAGACGACGGCGTGAGCGGGTTACCCGCTCACTGCCTCTCGTAGAGCAACCGCGCCCGGATCGTGCCGTCGAGCGCCCTGATCTCGGCCAGGATGGCGTCCGCATCGGCACCGATGCGGTCGGCCTCCATCACGACATAGCCGATCTCGCCATCGGTCTGGTAGTTCTGGGCGGAGATATTGACCTCGCGCCGGGCGAAGATGTCGTTCAGCCGCCGCAGCATGCCGGGCTCGTTGCGCTGGACATGGATGAAGCGCGTCCCGATCGGACGCGGCGCCAGTTGCACCTGCGGGAAGTTCACCGCGCCGACAGTCGAACCGATATCGGAATAATCGACCAGCTTGCGCGCCACCTCGGCACCGATGCGCTCCTGTGCCTCCTCCGTCGAGCCTCCGACATGCGGCGTCAGGATGACATTGGGCAGGCCCTGCAGCGGCGAGACGAAGCGCTCGCTGTTCGAGGCAGGCTCCTTCGGGAACACATCGACGGCGGCCCCCGCAAGATGGCCGCTGCCCAGCGCCTCGGCCAGCGCATCGAGATCGACGACGGTGCCGCGCGAATTGTTGATGAGATAGCTGCCCTTGCGCATCGCGGCGATCTCGGCCTTGCCGATCATGCCATGGGTCGCGGGCGTCTCCGGCACATGCAGCGAGACCACGTCGCAGGAGCCGAGCAAGTGCTTCAGGCTGTCGACGGGTTCGGTATTGCCGTGCCGCAGCCGGTCGGTGTGGTCGAAATAGAGCACCCGCATGCCCATCGCCTCGGCCAGTGTCGAGAGCTGGCTGCCGATATTGCCGTAGCCGATGATCCCGAGCGTCTTGCCGCGCACCTCGAAGCTGCCATTGGCCGACTTGTCCCAGCCGCCGTCATGCGCCGAACGCGACCGGTCGGGGATGCGCCGCAGCAGCATGACGATCTCGCCGATGGTGAGCTCGGCGACGCTGCGGGTATTCGAGAACGGCGCATTGAAAACGGGGACGCCACGCGCGCGGGCGGCCTGCAGGTCGACCTGATTGGTTCCAACCGAGAAGCAGCCGACGGCAAAGAGGCGGCTTGCGCGCTCGAAAACGTCGGCCGTGAGCTGCGAACGCGAGCGGATGCCGAGCACATGCACCTTCTCGACAGCCTTGAGCAGCTCATCGTGATCGAGTGCCTTGGGCAGCCGGATCATATTGGTATAGCCGGCCTGGACCATCAGATCGGCAGCGGAATCATTGATCCCTTCGAGCAGCAGGACACGGATCCGGTCCTTTGGCAGCGACAGGCGTTCGGTCTGGTCTGGCATGGTGCGCTTCGCTTGCGGTGGGAGTTCCCTATAGACCCCGCGCATCGATATGGGCAGCCCGATTTCGCATCAGCGAGATGAGCTGGCGGCGCAACGTTCAGGCTTTCTCGACCACCAGCGTCGCACCGTCGACCCGCACGACCCGCACTTCGGAGCCAGCCAGCAGCTCGGGCCCGGTGATTCGCCAGGAGGAGTCGCCGACGCGGATGCGGCCCTCGCCACCGGTCATGGTCGCATCGAGCCTGAAGACCTTGCCGATCAGCTGCCGCCCGCGGTCGTTCAGGCCCTGCGCCGCATCCGGTTCATCCGACTTGCGCCGGGTCAGGGCCCGGCCCGCAAGGACGCTGGCGACCGACAAAGCCGCGAAGATCAGCGCCGCGCCTTGCCAGCCCACCCCGGTCAGCCCAACCACGAGCCCGGTCAGCAGTGCAGCAAGGCCGAGCCAGATCAGGAAGACACCGGGTGCCAGCAGCTCGCCGCCAATCAGGACGAGGCCGATCACGACCCAGCCCCAGCCTCCGATCGATCCAAACCAGTCCAGCATCGTCGTACCCTCAGGCGCTCGTCCGGCCGGAGGCGGGAACCGAGCCGGTGCGGCGCGCCTCGATCGCGTCCTCGCCGAAGACCGCGCGGGTGAGCTGCGCGATGCCGCCGACCGTGCCGGCCAGCGCCGCTGCTTCGATCGGCACGATCACCACCTTGCTGTTTGGCGCGCTGGCGATGGCCTTGAGCGCATCGGTATAGCGCTCGGCGATCAGGAAATTCGCGGCCTGGATATCACCACGGCTGATCGCCTCGCTGACCATGGCTGTCGCTGCCGCTTCGGCCTGGGCCAACCGTTCGCGTGCCTCGGCATCGCGCAACGCCGCTTCCTTGCGGCCCTCGGCTGCAAGGATCTGCGATTGCTTCTGCCCTTCCGCCTTGAGGATCTCGGCCTGCCGCAGGCCTTCCGCCTCCAGCACCGCCGCGCGCTTCTCACGCTCGGCCTTCATCTGCCGGTTCATCGCGCCGGCGATATCCGCGGGCGGCAGGATATCCCGGATCTCGATGCGGGTGACCTTGACGCCCCAGGGCGAAGCCGCGGCATCCATGACCCGCAGCAACCGCTCGTTGATCTCGTCGCGATGCGACAGCAACTGGTYGAGATCCATTGAGCCGACGACGGTGCGGATATTGGTCATGGTCAGCACCATCAGGGCCTGATCGAGCGACGAAACCTCATAGCAGGCCTTGGCTGCGTCGAGCACCTGATAGAAGGCGGCAGCGTCGATCCGGACGCCGGCATTGTCCTTGGTGATCGCCTCCTGGCTCGGAATGTCGAGCACCTGCTCCATGACATTCACCTTGTGGCCGACCCGGTCGATATAGGGCACGATCAGGCCGAGGCCCGCCCCGAGCGTACGCGAATAGCGGCCGAAGCGTTCGATCGTATAATTATAGCCCTGCGGAACAGTGCGAACCCCCAGCGCGATCGTCAGGATGACGAGCAGCACCAGAATCACGACAACGATGTCGAAACTGAAGATCTGATTCATTTGGCTCCGCCAGTCCGCCGGGCACGCTCTGGAGTTTCATGCTCCAGCGTTCAAAAGGGGCCCGAGGCCCCGATGCACGCAACCTGACGATTGCGACGACCATGTGCAAGCGGGGGCTGCATCGCTCAGCCTTCCAAGGCCTTTGRGACCCGCCGCATTAACTCGCCGACCATCGCGCATTCATCGTCGCTGAGCACGAGCATCATCGCCTCGATGCGCTGGACATGGATCGCCATCGCCTTGCGCGTCAGCACCTCGCCTTCGGGCGTCAGCCAGAGCCGGCGCACGCGGCGGTCAGCCTCGTCGCCACGACGCTCGATCAGCTCGCGCCGCTCCAGCTCCGGCAGCAGCATGCTCATCGCGCTGCGGCCGACGAGCAGCTTCTCCGCCAGCGCCTGCTGGGTCAGGCCCGGCACATGGAAGACATTCGCAAGAACGTCATAATGCGCGAGCTGAATGCCGAGCGGCGCAAGCGCCTCGCTGAACACCTTCTTCCAGAGCGCGTGCACGCGCGCGACCGCGATCCAGTTATGGAAGCGCGGCAGTTCCCAGGGCAGCACCTGCCTGTCCTCAGGCTGAGCCATGTCGGAGTTCGCCGAAATCGGCTCTTGCTTTTTGTTCATGGTTGAACATATTTGTTCAGCATTGAACGAACTAGAGGTCGCACCATGGCCGGTTCAGCACTCCGTATCATTCGACCGCTCATCCGCCTCTCCAGCTTCGTTGCACCGAAGACGGCCGGGCATCTTGCCTTCAAGGCCTTTTGTACGC
>NZ_JBFTZN010000044.1:0-28904 GCF_056406775.1 Allobosea sp. P1_A7 | reverse complement strand
CGTCCCACGCAGTGTCGTTCCGGCCATCGCCGAAGCTGCGGTCAAGGATCACTCCACGGCAAGCAACCCGCGCGCGGCGGCTGCCGCCGATTATGTCGCGATGCTGGAGGCCTCCTTCTGAGCAGCAACGCGCTCTACGCAGCCGGATCGAAAATGACACAGTCGCGGCCCGGTTTCCCTTCACTGGCGCCAATCACCTTGACCCTCCCCCGTCCGAACGTCATCGTGCGGCATCAGATTCACCCAGCCTGCACGAGGCTTGCCCCTATGCGCCGCGCCCTGCTGAAGACCACCCTCGTCGCAGCGACCTGCCTTGCTGCGACCGTCAGCGTCGAGGCCACGAGCCGCCGCTATGTCGACCCGGCGGATCGGGCCGAGGCACGCATCATTCCGATGTATGGCAACCTGCCGGCCTGCGAGGATCCCGCCGTCCTCAGCGAGATCACAAGCTGGTTCAATTCGCGAGAGGCCAAATTCTGGGGGCCGCTGCAGGCGGTCGCCTATGATCGCATCCGACCCATCGGCTTCCGACCCTGGGGCGACGATTTCATCCCGCGCCGCTTCTGCACCGGGCGGATCGCGTTGAATGACGGCTCGCTGCACCGCATCGACTACTCCGTGCGCGAGAATCTCGGCCTCTTCGGCTTGACCTGGAACGTCAACTGGTGCGTCAACGGCCTCGATCGGGGTCTTTCCTACGCGCCCAATTGCCAGATGGCCCGGCCCGGCCCCGAAAAGTAACCTCCGGCTGTGAGACTGCCGCGCGCCTGGTTGTCGATGCTGGCGCTGCTTGGCCTTATGGCTCCTAGCGCACAAGCGCAGGGGCAATACGGCCGCGGCGGCGTTCCCGGTGATTTCGACTTCTACGTTCTCGCCCTGTCATGGTCGCCGGGCTTCTGCGAACTGGACGGTGGACGCGGGCGCGCCCGCGAGCAATGCGAGAGCGGCGACAATCTCGGCTTCGTCGTGCATGGCCTCTGGCCGCAGAACGAGCGCGGCTACCCCACCGATTGCGGACCGGCCGGCCGCACGCCGTCTCGCATCGCCCTCGACCAGGCCGACGGCCTGTTCCCGTCCGAGGGGCTCGCCCGCTATGAATGGCGCAAGCACGGCACCTGTTCGGGCTCGAGCCCGAACGACTATTTTTCGGATGTCCGGCGCGCCCGCCAGAAGGTCGCGATTCCTCCGCCGCTGCAGAAGGCGGATCGCGATCAAAACTGGAGCGCGATCGATCTCGAGCGCGCCTTCGCCGCTGCCAATCCGGGCCTGCGCAGCGACATGATGTCGATCGCCTGCAAACGCGGCGTGCTGCAGGAGGTCCGGATCTGCTTCAGCAAGGACCTGCGCAATTTCCGCACCTGCCAGGAGGTCGACCGCTCCGGCTGCCGCACTCGCGACATCACCGTGAAGGCTCAACGCTGACAGAGCGCTGCGAGGCGGCTAAGACCGCTTCATGAATTATCATCACAGCTTCCACGCCGGAAATTTCGCCGACATCCTCAAGCATGTCGTGCTGATGCGCATCCTGACTCATCTCGGCGCCAAGGATACGCCCTATCGCGTCATCGACACCCATGCCGGTGCCGGCCGTTACGATCTCGGCTCAGAGGAAGCGCTGCGCACGCATGAATGGAAGGACGGCGTGGCTCGGCTCGACCAGTCGCCACTCGCCTCCAGCGTGGAGGCGTTGCTGGCTCCGTGGCGCGAAGCTGTCGCGGTCGCACGGGAAAACCATGGCGCCGGCAGCTATCCCGGCTCGCCCTGGCTCTGCCGACACGCCATGCGGGCGGAGGACCGGCTTATCGCCGCCGAACTGCATCCAACCACTTACAAGAAGCTCGCCACGACACTCGGTCGCGATTCGCGCTGCAAGGCGCTGGCGATCGACGGCTGGACGGCGCTGCGCGCCAATGTCCCGCCGAAGGAACGACGCGGACTCGTGCTGATCGACCCACCCTTCGAGGAGAAGGACGAGTTCGCGACGATGGCTGCCGAGTTCATCGCCGCGCACCGCAAATGGCCGACCGGCATCTACGCGCTCTGGTATCCGGTCAAGGAGCGCCGGGCCGCCGACGGCCTCGTGAATGCGATCGAGGATGCCGGCATCGGTCGCCTGCTCAGGCTCGAGATCGATGTCGATCGCCCCGAAGCCGCGGGAGGTCTTGGGGCCACCGGTCTGCTTGTGGTTAATCCGCCCTGGAAACTGGCAGAGGAAGCTCTCCTCCTGTTGCCGGCATTGTGCGAACGCCTCGCGCAAGGCCCGCGGCCGCGCTACCGTTGCGAGCCGATCCGCCCGGACGGCTGACATCACCAGAACTGACCGGAATATGACCGATGCTGACCTTGCGCACCTCCCCAGCCTCCCCCTTCGGCCGCAAGGTCAAAATTGCCGCCCATGAGCTCGATCTCCTGGGCCGCATCGAGATCGTCGCGGCGGATACCACCGATCCCAAGGACACGTTGCGCGCCCAGAACCCGCTCGGCAAGATTCCGGCGCTGGTGCTCGAGGACGGCTCCGCACTGTTCGATTCCCGCGTCATCGCCGAGTATCTCGACCATCTCGCCGGTGGCGGCCTGATTCCGTCAGGCGAAGCGCGCTTTGCGCAGTTGCGCCTGCAAGCGCTGGCAGACGGCATCTGTGATGCGGCCCTGCTTCAGGTCTATGAAGGCCGGTTCAGGACGCCCGAGACCCGCAATGCGGCCTGGGTCKAGAATCAGGCTGGAAAGGTCACGCGGGGGCTTGCCGCGCTCGAGGCAGCGCCGCCAGCCTGGTCCTGCAAACCCCGCATCGGTGAAATCGCACTGGCCTGCGCGCTGGGCTATCTCGATCTGCGCTTCGACGGAACGTGGCGGGCAGCTCACCCCAAGCTGGTCGCCTGGCTCGACGATTTCGCGGCGAAGGTGCCCTCCTTCGAAACCACCCGATTCAAGGGCTGACCGGCTCCGAGCTAAAGCATCGGCCCGAAAAGGGGATTGCGATTTTCGGGAAAGCCGATGCAAAGACAAAGGGTTAGATCATCGGACTGGATACGACATCCGGTCCGGTGATCTTGTCTCGCACAACAAAAAACCCGGTGGCCGAAGCCACCGGGTTCATTCTGAGCCCCGTGAGGGGATCGGACTAGAACTTGTAGTTCAGGCCAGCGCGGACGACCGAGAACTTGGTCTCGACGTTCGAGGTGAAGGTGCCGCCGGGAACGTTGAACGACTCCTTGTCGAGGTCGACATAGAGATACTCAAGCTTCGCCGTCAGGTTGTTGGTGAAGGCGTACTCAAGACCAGCACCGACGGTCCAGCCGTACTGGGTGTTGTCGTTGCTGCCAGCGAACACGCCGTTGGAGACCTTGTTCTTCACGCTGCCGTAAGCGAAACCGCCGGTGACATACGGCAGGAACCGGTCGAAGGAGTAACCGACGCGGCCACGAACGGTGCCGAACCAGTTGACCTCGGTCGAGGCGCGGAGGCTGTTAGCCAGGTTGACGGAGGTCGACTTCAGGTCAGCGCCCTGGAAATCGGCTTCAGCGCCGAGGACCCACTGGCCGATCTGATAGTTGTAGCCGATCTGGCCACCACCGGTGAAGCCATCGGGATCGCTGAAGTTGCCGAGGTTGTTGGTGAAAGCGCCCGTGGTCGAGTCGATCTGGCCCCAAGCATAGCCAGCGTTGACGCCGACGTAGAAGCCGGTCCAGGTGAACACTGGCGGCAGATAGATCGGGGCGGCAACCGGGCCCTTGCGGGACGGCAGGTCGGCAGCAGAGGCGGCGCCGGCAACGACGAGGCCGAGGGCCGCGACGCTCGTAAGCAGGTACTTCTTCATTTTAGACTCCTTTAGTCGTCGCTGGTGCCGGCGTGGCCCGGCGGTGATGTCGATGACGCCTTTATAGCCCGCGCCRGCGTCGATGTCTGTTGCGGCTAAAGCACAGGTACATTGCAGACCGCGGCAGAAATGCGGCACGAATGGGGATGACTAAGACCAATTGTTCAACACGCGTTAATTATTATTAAGCCACTGTGAATGGTAAACCGAATACTAACAACGCGTTGACCATATAGTGGAAGCAAGCAGGGAACGCGCGACATATCCTAAGGTTCCAAACAAAATGCGGCCACAATCTGTCACGGTCCTTCGCTTGCTCGTTCCGGGCTCGCGTGCTTAAGCCTTGCAGCACAATCCACGGAATGGACCAGGCCGGTGCCGCCGCTTTCTATATTCATTATTGCTCGGGATGAAGCCGACAGAATCGGCCGTACCATCGACGCCGTGCGAGAGCTGAGCGATGACATCGTCGTGATCGATTCAGGCTCGACCGATGGTACGCAGACAATCGCCGAGCAATGCGGTGCCCGCGTGATCTTCAATGCGTGGCCGGGTTACGGGCAGCAAAAGCGCTTCGGGGAAGACCAGTGCCGCTATAACTGGCTCCTCAATCTGGATGCCGACGAAGTCGTGCCCAGGGAGATGGCCGTCGAGATTGCAGCGCTCTTCGCTCATGGCGATCCGCCTGCGGATGCCTACAAGACGCGCATCGCCGAGATATTCCCTGGCGAGCGCGCGCCGCATCGTTTCACCTATGCCTTGTCGCCGGTTCGGCTCTACCGAAAGGACAAGGGACGCTACTCGCCTTCGCCGGTTCACGACCGTGTCGATCTCTCTCCAGATGCCCGCATCGGCAGGCTGAAGGGCACGGTTCATCATTACTCCGTGCGTTCTCTCGGCGAGCAGATGGCGAAATTGAATAACTACAGCGACGCACAGGCCGACGATCTCGACAAGCGCGGCGAAACCCTTTCGGTCTTCCGGCTGGTCGCCGAGTTCCCGGCCAATTTCGTCAAGGCCTATATTGGCCGGCGTCACGCCCTGCGCGGCGTCTATGGCTTCATGACCGCGATGAACTACGCCTTCTACCGCTATTTGCGCGCAGCGAAACATTGGGAACGACGCCTCAAGCGTCACTCCGATAAAGATGCACGCAATGGCTGAGGTTGCGCTCGTCACCGGTGGAGCACGCCGGATCGGACGCGCCATCGTCGAGCACCTTGCGGATGCGGGCTACGCGATTGCGATCCACTACCGCACATCGCACGTCGAGGCCGAAGCGCTCGCAGCGGACGTGCGCGGTCGGGGCGGCAAGGCAATCACCGTCGCTGCCGACCTGGCCGATCCCGCGGCGGTCGACACCATCATTCCGGCCGCCGAAGCTGCGCTTGGGCCGGTGACCCTGCTGGTCAACAGCGCCTCCAGTTTTCTGGTCGATGACATCCGCACGATCGACGTGCCGACCTGGAACCGGCAGTTCTCGACCAATCTGCGCGCGCCCTCTGTGCTCACCGGCGCGATGGCCAACCATCTCCCCGCGGATCGAGAAGGCTGCATCGTCAACATTATCGATCAGCGGGTCTGGAAGCCGACCCCGGAGTATTACTCCTATACCTTGACCAAATCGGCGCTTCTCACGGCAACGACCACGATGGCGCAGGCACTCGCGCCGCGGATTCGCGTGAACGCCGTCGGGCCAGGGCCGACCTTTCCGAATCCGCAGGACGGCGAGGCCTTGCTCGCGCGCGAGGCCGCGGGATCGCTGCTGCAAAGGAAGGTCGACCCGGCGGATATCGCCGGGGCAGTGCTCTATCTCGCCCGCGCCCGATCGGTCACGGGGCAAATGATCGCCGTCGACAACGGCCAGCATCTGGCCTGGCGAACCCCTGATATCGTGACCTGACGGCGCGCCGTCGTCTGCGAGACGATGAGCCGAAGGCGGCCTGGCCTGTCAAACCGGCACGATGAAACTCAGGCTGCGGCCTTGTTCTTGATCGCGCCGATGATGGCGGTCAGGATCGCACCGCCGGCGCCGCCAGCGATCAGGTTCGACAGGATACCGCCGACACTGAGATTGCCGCCCGCCGCCGCCGCCGTGATGGCTGGCAACACGATGGGTACCAACTGGCCAAGAACGCCGCCGCCGACCAGACCGGCGATGGTGTTTCCGAGAGTTCCGAGATCGAAGCTGGACGAGGCTTTACCCGCAGCATTGCCACCCAGCGCGCCTGCGACGAGGTTGATCAGAAGCTGTTCCATGAGACCCCCAAAGCCATGATGCATGGCTTTGGGAGGATGACTCCGCCCGTTTCTCGAAGCAACCTGAGATTGAACCGGCCGAAAGCCGGCCTATTTCGGTCGCGTCAACGTGATCGCCGAGATCAGCCGGCCGTAATCCGGCTCCTGCCGATGCGTCGTGCGGCGATAGCTGAAGAAGCGCTGCTCATCGCCGTAGGTGCACAGGCCGAGGTCGATGAAGCGGCCAATGCCGGCCTCCTGTGCCTTGAAAGCGATGAAGGCAGGCAGATCGAACATGGCGCGCGCAGGATGCTCCGAGGCGTGGAAGAAGCGCGCATAGGTCGCATTCTCCGACTTGAAGCGCTCGATGAATTCCGGCCCGACCTCATAAGCCTTGGCGCTGATCGTTGGCCCAAGCACCGCCAGGATGCGTTCGCGAYGCGCGCCGAGCTTCTCCATCGCGGTCACAGTCGCGCCGACAATCCCCGTGAATGCCCCCTTCCAGCCGGAATGGGCGGCGCCGATAACCCCCGCCTCGCTATCGGCGAAGAGGATGGGTCCACAATCAGCGGTGGAAACGCCGAGCGCCACGCCGTGAGCCGTGGTCACCATGGCATCGGCCTTCGGCTTCTCCCCGAGCCACGGGCCGGTGACGAGCGCGGCATCCGGGGAATGGACCTGGTGCACACTGACGAGATGCGTGGGCTCGATCTCGAGGTGAGCCGCCATCCGCGCCCGGTTCTCGGTAACATGCGCCTTGTCGTCGTCCGAGCCGAGGCCGCCATTGAGCGAGGCGTAGATGCCCGAGGATACACCGCCCTCGCGGGTGAAGAAGGCATGCGCAATGCCGTGTTCGGCGGAAAGATCGGGCGAAATGATGAACATGGCGGGTTCCGGCTCAGGCGTCAGTCCTGCTCTGGCATCTGATGAAGGTCAAATCCGGGCAGCAGCGGCAGTCGTGAATCCGATAATGCCAGAACCTTGAACAATTCACCCATCTCGGTCGCGCCAATAGCGGTGAGCCGTGCGAAAGCCGCCTGGATCGCCTCCGCCTGCTCCGGCCGTGCTCTGCCGCAGAGCACCTGTGCACGTTCCGCCAGCCCCAGCGCCAGCAGGAAATCGCGCTGCATCGCCGGTCCATGCGCCGCAGCGCCGGCCCGCCACGCAGCCTGCGCCATCCGTTCGAAATCGACATGAACCGTGAGGTCGGCCTCACCGGTATCGGCAAGCGGATCAACCATTCGATGCCGATGGACCGCCTGAAGCGTATCTCCGAAGCCTGAACGCTCGGAACCGTAGTCGATGAACAGCGCAGCGCCGCCTTGCTCGGCGAGATGGCAGCCCACCATCGTCACGACATCAAGCGCGGCGGTCGGCTGTTCGAAGATGCTTCCCTCCGGGGCGGCAATCCCGAGTGCAGGCTCCGGCGCATGGGCGAGCCCGAATGCCAGCTCGCTTGCGGCATTGATTCCGACCAGACGTTCGCGCCAGCCATCTCCGACGCGCACGAATTGATCGAGCGGCAGCGCGTCGAGGAACTCGTTGGCGAGGAGGATCGTCGGCCCCTCCAGCGCAGTCCCGATGCTGTCGTGCCAGACCGGCTCGGTCGCGGAGGCCAAGGTCCGAGCCTGGGCTTCCCGCAGCACGGGGCTCATCTCGATGAGATGCACGGAGACCGCCTCTCGGAAACCCGGAACGATCCGCGAGGCCCGCAGCACATCGGCCATCAACGTGCCACGGCCCGGTCCAAGCTCGACGAGGCGCAGGCTCGCAGGCTCGCCCATCATCCGCCAGACCGCACCAGCCCACAGCCCGATCAGTTCCCCGAACATCTGGCTGATCTCGGGCGCCGTCGTGAAGTCTCCCTCGGCACCGAAAGGGTCGCGGGTCATGTAGTAGCCGTGACGGGGATGGCCGAGGCAGAGCGCCATATAGCGCGAGACGCTGAGCGGGCCCTCGTCCTGGATCAGGCGGATGATCTCCGCCTTGAGCGCATTCACGCGCCAGCCCGTCTGGCGCGCAGCGCCAGATAGAGCCCGGCGAAGAAGAGCGGCACGGACAACAGCATGCCCATGGTGATGCCCCCGCTCAGCGCATCGACACTTCCGCCGAACAGGAAGCCGAGCTGCGGATCGGGCTCGCGGAAGAACTCGCAGACGATGCGCGCGACCGCATAACCCATGCCGAAGACACCCGCGACGAGGCCGGGTCGCTTGAAGCCGCCAGCCCGGACGACGAGCGCGAGCAGGATGAAGAGCAGGATCCCCTCCCCCAGCGCCTCATAGAGCTGGCTCGGATGGCGCGGCAACGGCCCGGCATTGGGAAAGACCATGGCGAAGGGCAATCCCGGTGCCGGCCGGCCCCAGAGCTCGGCATTGATGAAATTGGCGATGCGCCCGAGGAAAAGCCCGATCGGAACGACGGCGGCGGCGAGATCGAAGACGCTCAGCGCCGGGTGCCCCCGCCGGCGCGCAAACAGGAACAGCGCCGTCGCCGCCCCCAGCAACCCGCCATGGAAGGACATGCCGCCCTGCCAGATCGCGATGATATCCTGCGGCCGGGCGAGATAGCGCTCAAGGTCGTAGAACAGCACGAAGCCGATGCGGCCGCCGAGCACCACGCCGAGCGCCACCCAGAGCAGCATGTCGTCGAGCTCTTCTGCCGCGGGGTGCTTCCAGCTCCCCCATAGCGTTGGCGTCGAGACCAACCGGCGTGCATACCACCAGCCGCCGATCAGCCCCACGACATAGGCGAGGCCATACCATTTGACCGACAGCGGTCCGAGTTGCAGCGCGACCGGGTCGATCACCGGGAAAGGGATGGCGAATACGGGCATGGGCAAGGGTCCGGTGGCGGAGGTCACAGTCTCGCTCAGGCGGTTGCGCACCGCCCATCACACGTCATCCCGGGCGACCCAAGGGACGCTCGGGATGACTGCGCGAAGGAAAACCTGCCGCGACATGGCCGGCTGGAGACGAAGTGGTCAAGCAAAAAGGGCGCCGGCACGCACCCCGCCTGCCCTGCTCAGACCTTGATGATGAGCTTGCCGAAATTCTTCCCGTCGAGCAGGCCGATGAACGCCTCAGGCGCCTGGGCGRGGCCCTCCACGATGTCCTCCTTGTATTTCAAGGCGCCTCCAGCGATCCAGCCGGACGCCTCCTGTTCGAAGGCCGGGCGCTGCGCGACGAACTCACGCTGGATGAAACCACGGATCGTCAGACTCTTGGTCAGGACCTGGCGCATGACGATGGGCAGCCGGTCCGGGCCCTCGAAATCGCCCGTGCTGTTATACTGCGCAATCAGCCCGCAGACCGGAATCCGGGCAAAGCCGTTCAGCAGCGGAAACACCGCGTCCCAGACCTTGCCGCCGACATTCTCGAAATAGACGTCGATACCATCCGGGCAGGCCGCCGCCAGTTGCTCGGCGAAATCGGGAGCACGATGATCAACGACAGCATCGAATCCGAAGGTCTCGCGGATGAAGGCGCATTTCGTCTCGCCACCCGCGATCCCGACGGCGCGCGCGCCCTTGATCCGTGCGATCTGCCCCACGGCCGATCCCACAGGCCCGCTGGCGGCTGCCACGACCACCGTCTCCCCCGACTTGGGTTGGCCGATCGTCAACAGACCAGCATAGGCCGTGAACCCCGGCATTCCGAGCACGCCCAGCGCCGTCGTGATCGGCGCAGCAGTCGGGTCGATCTTGCGTAGATTGGCGCCATTGGCCACCGCGTAGGACTGCCAGCCGGAATGCGAAAGCACGATATCGCCTGGCCTGAAGTCGGGGTGGCGGCTCTCCAGAATCTCCGCAACTGTGCCGCCTTCCATCACCTGACCGATCGCCACCGGAGCGGCATAGGATTTCTCTTCGCTCATGCGCCCCCGCATATAGGGGTCGAGCGAGAGATAGACGATGCGCAGAACCACCTGACCGTCGGATGCCTCGGGAACCGCTGCGTGCTCGAGCCTGAAATCGCTGGGGCGTGGCCGGCCGACCGGGCGAGCGGCCAGAACGATCCGGAGATTGTCCAATTGGGGCATGGGGTTTTGTCCTCCCTACAGCGAGTCGTTTGGATTGGTCAGTTCATATGGGAGCAACGCTGCTCCGGCAGCACCACCTCACCCCTGCATTTTGCCACAGGGCGGAGCACGCTCCTGACATGACGAAACGCCTCGGGCATCTTACATCGGGCTCATGAATCGCCAGCGCACCGACGACCTGCCGGAAGACGAGATCGAGGACGAGGAAGACAGCCTCCCACTCCCCGACGCAACCGTCGATGCCGGCGAGACAGCCCCCTCCGAACTGAAGCACGGCATCGAGGTCATCGCCGGCTTCGCCAAGCACCTGCCGAACAAGCCCGGCGTCTATCGTATGTTCGATCGGGCCGGCGAAGTGCTCTATGTCGGCAAGGCCAAGAGCCTGAAGAACCGCGTTACGGCCTATGCGCGCGGGCTTGCCCACACCAACGCCGTTGCCCGGATGATCTCCGAGACGGCGAACATGGAATTCGTCACCACGGGGACGGAAACCGAGGCGCTGCTGCTCGAATCCAACCTGATCAAGCAGCTCAGGCCGCGCTACAACGTCCTGCTTCGCGACGACAAATCCTTTCCCTATATCCTGCTGACGGGCGACCACCCCGCCCCGCAGATCGCCAAGCATCGCGGCTCGCGCCAGCGCAAGGGCGATTATTTTGGGCCGTTCGCATCGGCCCAGGCGGTGAAGCGCACCATCGACGCACTGCAGAAGGCGTTCCTGCTGCGCTCCTGCTCCGACAGCTATTACGAGAACCGCACGCGGCCCTGCCTGCTCTTCCAGATCAAGCGCTGTGCCGCGCCTTGCACGGGTGAAATCTCGCATGCCGATTACCAGGCACTGGCTGATCAGGCGCGCGATTTCCTGTCAGGCCGCTCCTCGACCGTGAAGCGGACGCTGTCGGAGCGCATGCAAGCGGCGGCGGAGGCTCTCGAATTCGAGCAGGCTGCGCGCTACCGCGACCGGCTGGCGGCGCTCTCGGCGGTCCAGGCCGGCCAGGACATCAACACCCAGAGCGTCGAGGAGGCGGATGTCTTCGCCATCGATGAGCAGGCCGGGCATTTCTGCGTCGAGATCTTCTTCTTCCGCAACCACCAGAACTGGGGCAATCGGGCGCTTTTCCCCCGCGCCGACAAAAGCCTMACGCCCGCCGAGGTCCTGGCCTCCGTCGTCACCCAGTTCTACGACGACAAGCCGCCGCCACGCCTCGTGCTGCTCTCGCATGAGGTCGAGGAGATCGAACTGATCGGTGAAGCACTCTCGGCCCGCGCCGGCCGCAAGGTCGAGATCGCAGCGCCCAAGCGTGGCGAGAAATTCGATCTCGTCGCCCACGCCCGGAAGAACGCGCATGAGGCGCTCTCCCGCAAGCTCGCCGACAACGCCGGGCAGCTGAGTCTGCTTGCCGCGCTCGGCGAAGCCTTCGGGCTGCCAAAGCCGCCGCGCCGCGTCGAAGTCTACGACAACTCCCACATCATGGGGACGAATGCGGTCGGCGGCATGATCGTCGCCGGCCCGGACGGTTTCATGAAGAGCCATTACCGCACCTTCAACATCTCCTCCGACACCATTGCCGGCGACGATTTCGGCATGATGCGGGAGGTGCTGAAGCGGCGATTCTCACGATTGGCGAAGGAGAGCATAGCAGCGGAGGGCGGCGACGCCGTCGATCTCGCAGCGGCCGAATCTCCTGCCCCAGCCCCCGAGGCTCAGGACGAAACCGCCTTTCCCTCGCGCCCCGATCTCGTCATCGTCGATGGTGGCAAGGGCCAGTTCGAGGCCGCGCGCCTGATCATGGCCGAATGTGGTGTCACCGATATTCCGCTTGTGGCCATCGCCAAGGGCGCCGACCGCAACGCCATGCGCGAAACGTTCTTCATGGCCGGCAAGGAGCCGTTCAAGCTGCCGCCGCGCGACCCCGGCCTCTATTTCATCCAGCGCCTGCGCGACGAGGCGCATCGTTTCGCCATCGGCACGCATCGCGCCAGACGCAAGCGCGACATCACCAAGAACCCGCTCGACGAGATTGCGGGCATCGGCCCTTCACGAAAGCGGGCGCTTCTGCTGCATTTCGGCACGGTCAAGGCGATCCAGCGCGCCAAGCTCGACGACCTGATGCGCACGCCCGGCGTCAATGCCGCCACCGCCAAGGCGGTGCACGATTTCTTTCACGATGCGTAGGGCTCGTACACGCCTCGCGGGATTGCGTGTTGACGCTGTCACAAGCGCGCTGCTTTGGTGTTTCCCGTGACGATTCTTCCAGATGCCATCAGGCGGCGGGGCCCTTGGTCCCTGCCAAATTTGCTGACCTACGGCCGGATCGCAGCGATTCCGGCGCTGGTGGCGCTGCTGTTCTGGCCGCGCGACGACTGGATGCGCTGGATCGCGTTGGCGATCTATGTCGCGGCGGCCGTGACGGACTATCTCGACGGGTGGATCGCCCGGGCCTGGAGCCAGCATTCGGCGATCGGCCGGATGCTCGATCCGATCGCCGACAAGCTTCTGGTCTGTGCCCTGCTGCTGATGCTGGTCGCAGACGGCACGATCTATGGCTGGTCGCTCTGGGCGGCTATCGTCATCCTCTGCCGCGAGATCCTGGTATCGGGCTTGCGCGAGTTCCTGGCCGAGCTGCAGGTCAGCGTTCCCGTCAGCAAGGTGGCGAAATGGAAAACCACGGCGCAACTCCTGGCGCTCGGCTTCCTCGTTGCCGGCCCCGCCGGCGACAAGGTTCTGCCTTATAATACGCAGATCGGCATCGTCATGCTGTGGCTGGCGGCAATCCTGACCATCTATACCGGGTGGGATTATCTTAACTCCGGAATCCGCCATCTGGTGGATGAGGATGAGCGCGCATCATGATCGACAGCCGGGCCGAGACCCGAACCCTGAAGCTCGTCTATTTCGCCTGGGTCCGCGAGCGCATCGGCGTTGCGGAAGAAACGGTGGAGGTGCCCCACGAGGCACGGACCGTGGCTGACTTGGTGGATTGGCTGAGAGGGCGCGACGAAGGCTACGAGATGGCCTTCGAGAATGCCGCGATCGTGCGCGCCGCCATCGACCATGTCCATGTCAAGCCGGAAGCCTCCCTCACAGGCGCCCGAGAGATCGCCTTCTTCCCGCCGATGACGGGCGGCTGAGGCAAGCCGGGCCCACGCCATGACTCCGGTCGTCCGCATCCAGCGCGAGGATTTCGACCTCAACGCCGAGGTCGCGGCGCTCACCCGCGACCGGACCGATATCGGCGCCGTCGTCACCTTCGCCGGGCTTTGTCGCGATGAAGGTGGCAAACTGGCAGCGCTCGAGCTCGAGCATTATCCCGGCATGGCCGAGGCCGAGATCGGGCGCGTGGCAGCGGAGGCAGTCGAGCGCTGGCCGCTCAATGGTCTGGTCGCCATCCATCGTTACGGGCTGATCAGGCCGGGCGGGCAGATCGTGTTGGTGGTCGCCGCATCACGCCATCGCCGCGCCGCCTTCGASGCAGCCGAATTCCTGATGGACTATCTCAAGACCCGGGCTCCCTTCTGGAAGCGCGAGCACCTGAGCGACGGCACCATCGGCGGATGGGTCGAAGCCAAGGCCGACGATGATACCGCCGCAGCACGCTGGAACTGAATGAATGTCTGGCCGACCGAAGCCCCCGCTGATCTCCGCAGTCGGCATAGCCACTCTGCTCGGCCTGGGCCACGCGCAAGCCGCCGAAACCGGCACCAGGACCTTCCGTGACTGGATCGGCGCATGCGACAATCTCAAGGGCTGCACGGCCCTGTCGCTGCCAGCGGAAGCAGCGAGCGATATCGGCTTCCTGAAGCTCGAGCGCTCGGCCGGACCGGCCGGCGCAGCCTCGCTCTCCCTCCGTCTCAGAGGCGAGCAACTCAAGGCGCCGCTCACCGTACAATTGCTTCTGGATGGCGCCCCCTTTCCTGCCGCAGGCAAGAGCCTGGCCGCCCGTCGCGATGGTGAGGACAGCGCAACCCTTCTGCTGTCCGACGCCGATACCGAGGCCCTCGTCGCCGCAGCGCGAGAGGCGACCCGGCTGACGGCCAAGCTTGCCGGCAAGAGCTATGACATCTCGCTCGCGGGTTCGGTCGCCGCCATGCTCTGGATCGACGAACAACAGGGCAGGCTTGGCGGTACGAGTGCACTGATCCGCAAGGGCCCCGCCACGACCGTGCCTGCGGCGCCGGCCCTGCCTGTAATCGCCGCGCGGGCGACTGCCGGGTTTCCTGCGCCCGACGCGAAGGCGACGAAGGCCATGGTGGTTGCGCTGCGCAAGTACCTCAAGCAGCGCGACCCCGACCTTTGCGACGACGGCGGCGACGCGGACTCGGATTCCGACAGCGTCTGGTCGCTTGACGCCTCTACGAAGCTGGTTGGCCTGCTCTGCTCGCGCGGCGCCTACAATGTCACGACCGGCTTCTGGAGCGTGACCGGCACTGATGTCGCGAAGGCCAGGAAGGTCGCTTTCCCTCAGCCCGGCGCCAACAGCGACAATCTCCTGATCAATGCCAGCTTCGACCCAGCGACCGGACAGGTCGGCTTCTTCGGCAAGGCGCGCGGCGTCGGGGATTGCGGCAGTGCCGGCAACTATGCCTGGACCGGCTCGGGCTTCGTTCTGACCGCCTTGAGCGAGATGCCGGAATGCCGCGGCGTGGACCCGGAGGACTGGCCGACGCTTTATCGAAGCGACGTGAAGCTCGCCAAATAGCAAAAGGCCCGGTCTCTCGACCGGGCCTTTGTTCGATCGCTCACGCTGCCTTGGAGGCTGGCCTCACCGCAGCGGAATAATCTTCCATGATCACCTTGCCCATATTGCCGGTGATGAACTTGTAGGGCCCGATTTCGGAGACCAGCGTCACCTCGGCGGCCGAGCCGGTGATGAAGCATTCCGAGAAGCCCTCGAGTTCCTCCAGGCGGATGCGCCGCTCGACCACCTCGAAACCGCGCGCCCGGCACAGATCAATCACGGACTGGCGGGTAATGCCATTCAGGAACCTGTCGGCGGTCGGGGTGTGAACCACGCCATCCCTTATGAAGAAGATATTGGCGCCGGTGCATTCGGCGACATTGCCTTCCCAGTCGAGCATCATCGCGTCGGCATAGCCGGCCCGCTCCGCCTTGTGCTTGGAGAGCGAGCAGATCATGTAGAGTCCCGCAGCCTTGGCATGGACCGGCGCGCAGGCCGGGTCGGGACGGCGGTAATCGGCGACGTCGAGGCGCACGCCCTTCAGCTTCTGGGCCATGTCGAACATGCTCGGCCACTCCCAGACCGCGATCGCGGTATGGATGCGGTTGTTCATGCCGGACACGGCCATCATCTCCGAGCCGCGCCAGGCGACCGGGCGGAGATAGGCATCCTTGAGGCCGTTCTCCTTGAGGCAGAGATATTTGGCCGCGTCGATCTCGGCGACCGAATAGGGGATCGTGAAATCCATGATCTCGGCCGACTTGTGGAAGCGCTGAGAATGCTCGGTGCACTTGTAGATGACGCCGTCATAGGAGCGTTCACCCTCGAAGACGCAGGAGCCGTAATGCAACCCGTGGGTCAGTACGTGCACCTTGGCGTCCTTCCACGGCACGAGCTTGCCGTCGAACCAGATCACGCCGTCGCGCTGGTCGAAAGGAATGACAGACATGGGGCAACTCCTCTGCGAGTCTTCATGCGCCGAACTGGGCCACAAGGGCGTAGGGCGCGCAAGCACTGAACAATTACTGCGCTGCAGCAACCGAAAGCGACATAATCAGTCGCCCCGGATGCTTGACCGGTAATCTTCCGTCTGAGATATGTCAACATAGCTGACGTAAAATATGGAGCGCCTCGTGACTGACACGCAAGTCCGATCGACCGATGCGCCCCGGCCCGCGCCCGCCGAGGACGTACCCTACGACCTGATCGAGCTCTTCTTCTTCGCCTATCGCGATTTCGTCAGCGACCCCGATCGCATCCTGGCGGATTACGACTTCGGCCGGGCCCATCACCGCGTGCTGCATTTCGTGCAGAGGCGCCCGGGCCTGACGATCGCCGAACTGCTCGACATCCTGCAGATTACCAAGCAGAGCCTCAACCGCGTACTGAAGGAGCTTGTCGAGACCGGCTTCGTCGAGTCCCGCATGGGCACGCAGGACAAGCGCCAGCGCAACCTCTATCCGACGGAGACCGGCAAGGAGCTGGCCGTGAGGCTGGCGCGTCTCCAGGGCAAACGGATCAATGCGGCGCTCAGCGCCGTCGGCCCCGAGGCAGGCGAGCAGGTGGCGCGCTATCTCGCGGGGTTGATCGATCCCGCCGAACGCAAGAAGGTACTGGGCTTTCTCGCTGCGCCGGTGTGAGCTGCGCGGCGAAGAGAATCCAAGCCGGACATGGCACCGTCGCCAAACCGGGGGATCCTGGTCTCCCGGCGGCGGGGATCGCGCTCCGGCTACGAAGAGGACCAAGCCCGATGACCGCAGCCAAGGCCCTGAAGCCGGTCCCCGACGAGGCCCCGCATATCCTCGTGGTCGATGACGACCGCCGCCTGCGCGACCTGCTGGCGCGCTTTCTCGGCGATCACGGCTACCGTGTCACCACTGCCGCCAATGCGGCCGAGGCCGATTCGCGGCTTGCCCATCTCGTCTTCGACGCCATCGTGCTCGACATCATGATGCCCGGCGAGAACGGCTTCGACTTTGCCCGTCGTTTCCGCGGCGGTTCCAATGCCCCGATCCTGATGCTGACCGCGCGCGCCGACAGCGCCGACCGGATCAATGGGCTGGAAATCGGCGTCGATGACTATCTCACCAAGCCTTTCGAGCCGCGAGAGCTCATCCTGAGGCTTGGCAACATCCTCAAGCGAACCATCGTCGTGGATGCTCCGCAATCGGGCAGCCACCCTGATTTCGTCCGCTTCGGCCCCTTCATCTATGGTCTCGCCCGTGGCGAATTGCGCCATGGCGAGGAAACGATCCGGCTCACCGAGCGCGAGCGCGAGATCCTGACGGCCCTGGCCGAGCGTGCGKGTGAGCATGTCCCGCGCGAGCAGCTCGCGGCGCAGGGCTCGGCTGCCAATGACCGCACCATCGACGTCCAGATCAACCGGCTGCGCCGCAAGATCGAGCGCGACCCGGCAGACCCGCTCTATCTCCAGACCGTTCGGGGTGTCGGTTACCGGCTGGTCACGGATCGGGGCTGAATCGATGCAAGTCGGCGCGCGTGGCATGCGCTTGGCTCAGGCCGTCGGCCTCGGCCTTCGGCGGGTCAGGGCCGCGATGGGACATGTGCGGGTCGGGCTCGCACGCATGCTCAGGCCCGTGCTCAAGCTCGGCGGCCGGCCGCTGCGGATGATCGGCCGCTACATGCCGAAGGGTCTGTATCCGCGCGCCCTCGTCATCGTCATTGCGCCGGTCGTGCTGCTGCAGTCGGTCATCGCCTATGTCTTCATGGAGCGGCACTGGCAGACGGTGACGCAACGCCTGTCCTCGGCCGTCTCGGCCGACATCGCGGCGCTGATCGACGTCTATGAGAGCTATCCGCAGGATGCGCAGGCAAGCGTGCTCAGTCGCATCGCACTGGAGCGCCTCGGCCTGGATGTCGACATCATCCCGGACGCCGATCTGCCGCCACCGGGCCCCCGCCCGTTCTTCTCGCTGCTCGACAGTGCGCTCTCGACGGAACTGAGCCAGCAGGTCGCACGGCCCTTCTGGCTCGATACGGTCGGCCGCTCGAGCCTGATCGAGATCAGGGTGAAGCTCGGGCCGAACGTGATGCGGGTACTGACGCGGCGCAGTCAGGCCTATGCCTCGAACAGTCATATCTTCCTGATCTGGATGATCGGCACATCGTTGATCCTGCTGACCATCGCCGTGCTGTTCCTGCGTAACCAGATCAGGCCGATCCTGCGGCTGGCCGACGCTGCGGAGGCATTTGGCAAGGGACGCGACTCCGATTTCCGGCCGCGCGGCGCGCGCGAGGTCCGGCGTGCCGGCAACGCCTTCATAGAAATGAAGCGCCGCGTGGAACGCTCGGTCGGCGAGCGCACGACCATGCTCAACGGCGTCAGCCACGACCTGCGCACGATCCTGACTCGCTTCAAGCTTTCACTCGCACTTCTCGAACGCTCCTCGGAGATCGACGCGCTGGAGAAGGATGTCGACGAGATGAGCCGTATGCTCGAGGACTATCTCGCCTTCGCCCGCGGCGATGTCGGCGAGGCTGCGGTCGAGACCGACATCCGCGCCCTTCTGGAAGATCTGAAGGTCAATGCCGAACGGCAAGGCCATCAAACCGAGCTCGAAGTCGTCGGCGACCCGCTGGTGGTGATTCGGCCGGACGCGATCCGCCGCCTGCTGACGAATCTCGTCTCCAACGCAGCGCGCTTCGGCGATCGCATCGCCATTCGTGCCACCCACGACGCCCGCTACCTGATCGTGATGATCGACGATGACGGCCCAGGCATCCCCGCCGGCTTGCGGGAGGATGTTTTTCGTCCGTTCTTCCGGCTGGATGAGGCCCGCAATGTCGACAGTGGCGGCACGGGGCTCGGCCTTGCCATTGCCCGAGACATCGCCCGGGCCCATGGCGGCGACATCATCCTGGCGGACTCGCCGCTGGGCGGCCTGCGCGCCACCGTCCGACTTCCGGTCTGATCTGCGCGACATCACGCCCCGCGGACTCGCGGGGGAGCGCTGTCGTCTCGGCCATCGCGGGCTTCGCTGGACCTTACGACACGCCTTCGGGCCGGATCGCGCCGAGGCGCTGGAAATACGAGGCCGCCTGATCAAGGAAGGCCCTTACCTTCGCCGCCAGATGCTGCCCGCTTGGAACAACGAGATGCACAGGCAGCGGGGCCGGCTCGAACTCGGGCAGCAGCCGGACCAATGTTCCCGCGGCAATGTCGTCTGCCACCTGATAGGAAAGCGGCCGTGCCAGCCCGCGACCGGCGCGGGCCGCAATCAGGCCCGATTCAATCTCGTTAACGATGAACCGGGGCGCGACGGCCACGCTCGACCCGCGCGCCGATCCGCCAAAACGCCAGAGCATGCCCTGCCCTGCTGCCACGCTGGCAATGGTGTCATGCTGCAGGAGGTCCGAGGGGCGCGACGGCATGCCACGGCTTGCGAGATAGGATGGAGCCGCGACCAGGAGGCGTCTGACCTCGCCGACCTTGCGTATGACCAGCCGCGAATCCGGCAATGGACCGATCCGGATTGCGACGTCGAGCCCTTCATCGATCATGTCGAGATTGCGGTCGGCCAGAACGAGCTCGACCTGTACCTCGGTATGCAGGTCCAGGAACTCCGTCACCAAGGGCGTGACATGGCGCCGGCCGAAGGCCAACGGGGCAGTGACCCGCAACAGGCCACGAACCGGGGCCGCGGCGACACCCGACATCGACGACTCGTAGTCGGCCAGCATCCGTCTCGCGGAGGTCGCGAGCGCACGCCCGGCATCCGTCGGAGTGAGTTGGCGCGTGGTACGGGCAATCAAGCGCGCGCCGACGCGTTCCTCGAGTCCGGCAAGAGCCCGCGTCACCGCCGGGCGCGAACGGCGCAACTGCCGGCCCGCACCCGCGAGGCTGCCGGTATCAAGAATGGCGACGAAGATCGCCAATTCGTCGAGACGGTCCAATCAATGTTCCTATCCATGGAATTCTGACTTTCAAGAATAGCGTGTTTCGCTCGGTAACTGAAACAAACAGACTGTGACCTCATCTCGGGAGGTCACCCCATGTCACAAACCGGCATCACCCTTTACAGCACGCCGCTCTCTGGCCATGGCCATCGCGTCGAGCTGCTACTGCTGGCACTCGGACTCGATTATCGCTTTGCTTCGGCTCCGGCTGATGTGCGCAGGAGCGAAGCCTTTCTCGCGCTCAATCCGCTCGGCCAGATCCCGGTGCTTCAGGACGGGGCGCTGGTGCTGGCCGACAGCAACGCGATCATGGTCTATCTGGTGAAGCGCTACGCTCCGGACAGCGCCTGGCTGCCAGGCGAGCCGCTCGCCGCGGCCCAGGTCCAGCGCTGGCTCTCGATCGCCGCCGGAGAGGTCATGCATGGTCCCTCGACTGCGCGATTGATCACCCAGTTCGGACTGAAGGACGATTCCGCCCGCGCCGAACGGATCTCCTCGCGGCTGCTCACCTTCATGGAAAATCACCTGGCGGAGCGCACCTTCCTCGCGGCGGAGCAGCCGACACTGGCCGACCTCGCCTGCTATTCCTACGTGGCGCACGCTCCGGAAGGCGGCATCTCGCTCGAGCCCTACCCGGCCGTGAGAGCCTGGACCGCGCGGATCGAGGCTCTGCCCTTCTTCAAGCCGATCCCGCCCTCACCGCTCCCGGCCAAGGGATGATGCGCCATGGACGAGTCCCCCTTCCATCCGGGTGAACGCGAAGCGCAGGCCCGCGCAGGCCAGTTCTCGCGCGGAGCCGGCATCCGCAGCCTCATGCCGGATCAGCACAGGACCTTCTTCCCGCTCCTGCCGTATCTCTTCGTCGGCGGGCTCGGTCGCGATGGCTGGCCGATCGCAACCGTGCTGAGCGGAGAAGCCGGCTTCGTGCAAAGCCCCGCACCTACCCGCCTGCGCATCGCTGCGCTGCCCTCGGCAGCCGATCCGGCGGCCGCAGCGCTGGAAACGGACCGTCCCGTCGGCCTGCTTGGCCTCGACTTCACGACGAGGCGACGTAACCGCGCCAACGGCATCATTGCCGCACGCGATCCCGACGGTCTCTCGGTCGAGGTCTCACAGAGCTTCGGGAACTGTGCGAAATACATCCAGACCCGCGTCCCGACAGCTATTGCCCGCTCGCCGGAGGTGGCGGAGCCACTGACCCGATTGGACGCGGCTGTCCGGACCGTGATCGGAGCCGTGGATACCCTGTTCATCGCCAGTTCGTCCGGGCGGCAGGGCGGATCGGCCGCGGGTGTCGACATCTCGCATCGCGGCGGCCGGCCGGGCTTTGTCCGGATCGACGGCGACGTCCTGACGATCCCGGATTTCACCGGCAACAGCTACTTCAACACACTCGGCAATCTGCTGCTGGAGCCGCGCGCCGCGCTGCTCATTCCCGACTTCGCGACGGGCGACATCATTCAGCTTCAGGGCGAAACGGAGATCGTCTGGAGCGGCCCGGAGCTCGGAACCTTAAGCGGCACGCAGCGGCTCTGGCGCTTTCGCGTCGCACGCGCCTGGCGGCGCAAGCGCGCACTGCCCTTCAACTGGTCGGCAGCCGAACCGGCGCCGACCACACTGGAAACCGGGACGTGGCAGCGAGACCGTTCCGCTGCCTGAGCCCTCGTCAGAAGAGCCGGCCACCATCGGGGACAGCGAGGCTGGGCCCGATCAGCACCACCTCGCCGCTACCGTCAGGCATGCCGAGCGTCAGGACCTCTGACATGAATTTTCCGATCTGGCGCGGCGGGAAATTGACCACCGCGAGGACCTGCCGGCCCGGAAGATCCTCGCAGCGATAGTGCGTGGTGATCTGCGCCGACGATTTCTTGAGACCAATCTCACCGCCGAAATCGATCACCAGCTTGAACGCCGGCTTGCGTGCCTCGGGATAGGGCAGTGCCTCGACGATGGTGCCGACACGAATGTCGACCTTGAGGAAATCGTCGAAGCTGATCGTCTCCGGCGGTTCGGACGTCGTACTCAAAATTCCTCCCAGGCGCGATCATGTGCGCTCGGCTCGAGTTTGCGGACGGGCGCCGCCCTGTGCTGGGCGGCAGGCTTGCGGCTAGGGACGGCTGCGCGAGGAGCCGGCGGGACGACGCTGGCCATCTTGCGGGCCATATCCTGCAATCCCGCCACGTCTCCGCCAAGCCTGAAGCGCGCGACCTGGGCTGCCAGGCGATCGGCCTCCTGCGACAGCGCATGCGCCGCCGCCGTCGACTCCTCCGCCATGGCGGCATTCTGCTGCGTCGCCTGGTCCATCTCGTTGACGGCGCTGTTGACCTCCTGGAGTCCAGCAGCCTGCTCCTGGGCTGCCGACGCAATCTCGGCAACCAGCGCGGTGACACGGGTGATCTCGCCAGCCATCCGCTGCAGGGCATTGCCGGTCTGGCCGACCAGTGCGACGCCCTTGTCGACCTCGACGGTCGAAGCGGTGATCAGTCCCTTGATCTCCTTGGCCGCTTCGGCAGAACGCTGCGCCAGTGCCCGGACCTCGGAAGCGACGACCGCGAAACCTTTGCCCGCGTCTCCCGCGCGCGCCGCCTCGATGCTGGCATTCAATGCCAGCAGATTGGTCTGGAAGGCGATCTCGTCGATGACACCCACGATCTGCGAGATCTCGTCCGCGGACTTCTCGATGCCGCCCATGGCCGAAACGGCGTCGCGCACGATCTGGGTCGACTGCTCAGCCTCGGTCTTGACCTGAGTGGTCGCCTGGCTTGCGAGGCGCGCGCTTTCGGCGGTCTGCCGTACGGTGGCGGTGAGTTCGTCGAGCGCGGTTGCCGTCTCCTCCACGGATGAGGCCTGCTGCTCGGTCCGGCTGGCGAGGTCATCGGCCGCCTGGCTGATCTCGCCCGAGCCTGCCTTCATGCTTTCGGTGTTGGTCGCAATCTGGCGCATCGTCTCCTGCAGCCGGGCGATCGCGCCATTGAAGTCGTCCTTGAGCTTGACGTAGTCGGCGGCAAAGACATCCGCGATCCGGTAGGTCAGGTCCCCCTCGGCGAGATGTTCAAGACCCGCCCCGAGCGCACGGACAACCGTTTCCTGCTGGGCGGAACTCTGGGCTCGCTCGGTTTCGTTGCGACGACGGTCCAGGTCGGCGGCGTCGCGATGCGCGCTCGCCTGCGCCTCAACGCGCTGCTTGTCCGCCTCGATCTCCTCCTTCGCCAGAGCCGCATCGCGGAAGACGACGAGAGCACGCGCCATGCTGCCGATCTCGTCGCCACGCTCCTGATGCGCGATCGGGTTTTGCAGATTGCCGGTCGCAAGTTCGTTCATCGTGTCCGCAAGCGAGGTCAGCATGCTCGACGAGCGGCGGCTCAGGAACACGACCAGACCAAGCATGAGCAGGCCAAGCGGAACCAGGACCTTGGCCACATCGAGCATCATGCCACGGAAGGCCGCGTCGACATCGTCGACATGCAGCCCGGAACCGACGACCCAGTTCCATTTCGGCACGGAGACGACATAGGAAATCTTGAGAGAAGGCTCCTTGTCGCTCGTCCTCAGTCAGAAATAGTCGAGAAATCCGGTGCCCTTTGCCTTGGCGAGTTCGACCATCTCCTTGACGAAGAACTTTCCGGTCGCATCCTTCAACGGCATCATGTCCGTCGTCTCGATCTTCTTGTTGGCATGCAGAACGCTGATGCCGTCGAAGTTGACGACGAAATAGTAGTTTCCGTTGTCGAAGCGCGCTGCGGAGATGGCGTCGAGCGCCATCTTCGTCGCCTCGGGTTCCTTCAGCTCACCCTTTTCAGCCCGCGCCAGAAAGCTGTTGACCGTCGATGCAGCCGCCTCGACGGCGTTCTTCATCTCGGCGCGCTTGAGGGCGATCATCTCGCTGCGAGCCTGGACGAGCGTGAAGCTCACCCCACCGATGGCGAGGACTGCCGCGAGAATGGCGATGAGACCGAACGAACGGCCGATGGACAAGGCAGCAAGCTTCTTCAGAAACGGCATCGAGTGAGCCTCGCGAGGTGTGATTCTTCACACTCCCCGGGCAACAACTAAGGCCTTGTTAATTCTGCCCCGTTTTCGCCTCATTTTGCTGGCGCGCGGCGACGCTAGATGGCGGGAGCGAAATCCTCGTTATCCTCGCCCCGGCGGCCATCCTCGCCACGCTCCCTACGGCGGGTCCGCGGACGGGCTCCGCAAAAGGCACGGGCTAGTCCGCGCAACGGAGCCGTGAGCCGATGGATATCCTCGGCCCGCGACATCACCCAGCTCGCAGTCTTCAGTTCGCGATCGAGACGCGCCATTGTCCGGGAGAGTTCCGGTTCGTCATCGTCGAGCCAGACGTCCGCGACACGCGCCATCAGCAACACCGCCCCMTGAACGCGCACGCCTCCCAGCGCGTCCTCCGTCGGGATCCCCGCCGAAGCGAGCATGTAGCGCCAGGAATTGACCGCACCGCGATTGAGAGCCGCGAGTACCAGGGGATCGCGCCGCAGCGCCGGCATCACGCGCCGCAGGCCAGCCTTGTAAGGGGCAAGAGCATCGAGGCGGCGCATGACCAGGTCGAACATCCGCTCGCGGTAGGATTCGTCTGCGAGGTCGTCGGACTGGCTGGCGAGCACCGCATCGTCGACGATACGGGTCAGCCCGCCGAGAATGGCGAGCTTGGAGGGAAACAGGTTGCGCAACGTCGCAAGCGAGACACCGGCCTCAGCGGCGATATCGCCAAGCTCGATCTCATCCCACGGCCGGGCGGCCGCAAGATTGAAGAGCGCGTCCACCACCGCCTTCCGCGTGTCGGCGGGCGGCGCGCCTGCAGCAGGCTTTTCAGCTTTGGGGGAAGCGGGTTTGCGGGCCATCGGACCTCTCCATTCGCAAAGCGATGACGGAAAGGTAGGTCTGGATCACGGCTGTGGAAAGGCCGTTCAGCCCGAAAGCTCTTCGGCGCGACGTTTCGCGGCAGCCACCGCGCGGCGCATCAGYGGCGCTAGCCCGTTATCGGCCATCAGCACTTCGAGTGCTGCCGCCGTCGTTCCGGCAGGCGAGGTCACGTTCTGGCGCAAGGTCGCCGGCGACAGTGGCGATTGATAGAGCATCTCCCCTGCCCCTTCGATGGTGCCCCGCGCCAGGCGCTCGGCCGTCTCGGCCGGAAGTCCCGCTGCGACGCCAGCTGCCGCCAGGCACTCGACGAGATGGAAGACATAAGCGGGACCGGAGCCCGAAACGGCCGTGACCGCGTCGATCAGATCTTCGGTCGCGAGCCATTCGACCTTTCCGATGCTGCCGAGCAGTGCATCCGCCATCGCCCGTTGATCAGCACTGACGCCCCGTCCGGCTGCAGCCGCAGTGACGCCGCGCTGTACGGAAGCAGGCAGGTTCGGCATCGCGCGAATGATCGCCGTGGCATTGGGCAGGCGCGCCGAGAGATCGCCGAGCGTCTTGCCGGCCAGAATGGAAATCAGCAGGGTCTGCGGTTGGATGAACGCCTGGACCGAGGGCGCTGCCGTATCGAGCATCTGCGGCTTTGTCGCGAGCACGAGAACCTCGGTCGGCGGCACCGAGCGCGGCTCGGGGTTGAGGGCTATGCCCTTCTCGGCCGCCAGCGTGGCGATCTCGTCCGAGGGCTTGGGGTCGATCAGCGTGATCCCGGTCGGATCCATGCCGATACGCAGCCAGCCCTCGAGCATGGCGCCTCCCATCTTGCCCGCACCAATGAGGACAAGGGTTTGCGGCAGGGAACGGGACATGGAGGCCTCACGAGGAACGATATGTGACGTCTTGCGCGCCCCGGAACCGGGCATCGCACGACCAGAAGCGGCAACGGATGCCCGGGTCAAGCCCGGGCATGACGAAACCGGGGTCTCAGGCTTCCCCGACTGTTTCGAGCATCGCCCCCTCGAGCCCCTCGCGCGCGCTCTTGCCGGCCCAGACCACGAAGTGGAAGGCTTGGAAATAGCGCTCGCAGGCGTCGATCGCCGATTTGATCAGGGCGGCGGCCTGCTCGTCGGTCGGCTCTGCGCCGCCCGAAAGCAGGAGCGCGTGGCGGTACATCACCACGTTCTCCGAGCTCCAGAGGTCGAAATGGCCGAGCCAGAGCTGCTCGTTGACGAGGCTGACAAGCTGCAGAACCTCACCGCGCCGCCGTTCCGGCACCTTGAGATCGAAGGCACAGGCGATATGGAGCGCCTCCACTTCGGAGAGCCAGGTGATCGCGACATGATAATCCGACCAGCCTCCGGTGACGGAGACGGAAAGCTCGTCATCGCTGTCGCGGTCGAACGTCCAGTTGTTGAGTGCGGCGAGGCGCTCGATCAGGTCGAGAGGATTGGCAGGCCGTTCGGCTTCTGCGTCCAGGTCAAGGTCCATCATGCCCAGGGTCCAACTGCCAGCTCCCCGCGGGAATGCGKGTCCAGCTCGTTCGAGAACGGGAACACGGCGACGGGGAAGCGCGGGACGCAACAAGACTGCGGAAGCCGCTACATGGCCTCCTGACCGCCAAACGCACCCCAAGCGGATACGATCGGCGAATCACCTCTCCTTCGACGATAGCGCAGGCGCGACGACGCTCCCAACACATGATGCAGGCTCGGCGGATTCGGGGGCTGGGCTCAATCCCTGCCGGCTGCTGTCCACAGCCGGAAAACGGGCCGGCTCAGCCCTTGTCGCGCCCAGCCTCGAGTGCAGCCAGCCGTGCGGCGAGCTTGTCATTCTCTTCACGGGCGAGAACCGCCATCTCGCGCAGGAGGCGGTCGATCTGCGTGCGGGCGACCGTCTCGACCTCGCGGCGCACACCCTGGGCGGCTCCCGCGGCGTCGGTGACCAGACGAGCGAGATCGTCGAGTATGCGGTTCGAGGTCGTGGCCATCATCAATCTCCAGGGCCGAATGCCGGCGCTCCATAGCACGCCTGATATGGGCGACGAAGGCCTCGCCCGCAATCGCAGCGGCACACCGTCCACGTCCTTTGAGCCCGAGCGAGCCCGGCCTAAACATGAGGACCACGTCAGCACGGGGGATTCGCGAGCCATGGCCCTGCACTTCTCACCCGCCGAATTCGCACGCCGGCGCGATGCCCTGCTCTTAGCCATGCAAGCCGATCGGCTCGATGCGCTCTTCCTGTTCCAGCAGGAATCGATGTTCTGGCTGACCGGGTATGACACCTTCGGCTTCTGCTTCTTCCAGTGCCTGGTGGTGAAGGCCGATGGCAGCATGGCGTTGCTGACCCGCTCTGCCGATTTGCGCCAGGCCGAGCACACCTCGAATCTGGCCGATATCCGCATCTGGAAGGATGGCCGCGACGCGAACCCTGCGCGTGACCTGCTCATGCTGGCACAGGATCTCGGCCTGGCCGGCAAGCGCATCGGCGTGGAGTTTGAATCCTACGGCCTTGTCGCGGCAAGCGGCCGCAAGCTGGAAGCGGCCTTCACGGATATCAGCGTTCTCGTCGACAGCTCGACGATCGTGACACGGCTGCGCGCCGTGAAATCGGCGGCAGAGATTGCCTGTGTGCGGCGCGCGGCCACTCTCTCGGACGCCGCCGACAGGGCGGCGCTCGACCTGATCCGGGCCGGTGCCGACGAGGGCGAGATCCTGGCCGCACAGCACAATGCGATTTTCGCGGGTGGCGGCGACTATCCGGCCAACGAGTTCATCATCGGCTCCGGCCGCGACGCCCTGCTTTGCCGCTACAAGTCGGGCCGCCGGACGCTCGACGCGCAGGATCAGATCACGCTCGAATTCGCGGGCGTCGACAGGCACTACCATGCTGCGATCATGCGAACCGTCGTGGTCGGAGAGCCCCGCCAACTGCATCTCAGCTATCATGAAGCCGCCAAGGCGGCGCTCCTCGCCTGCGAGGCTGAACTGAAGCCCGGGCGGACTGCAGGCGATGTCTTCTCCGCCCATGCCCGGGTCTTCGACGAACACGGTCTTTCCAGCCACCGACTCAATGCCTGCGGGTACTCGCTTGGCGCAAAGTTCACGCCGAGCTGGATGGACTGGCCGATGTTCTACGAGAGCAACGACTGGCCGATCGTTCCGGGCATGGTGATGTTCGCCCATATGATTCTGATGGATTCGGCGAGCGAGACCGCGATGTGCCTTGGCCGCACCTATCTCGTCGGCGATAAAGGCGCAGAAAACCTGAACTTGCCCGATCTGGACCTCGCGATCCGTTGACCCTACAAGAGTCACGCAGGGAATCCTCAGCAAACCCGTACGCAAAAAGCGGGAGGCGTCATGTTTAGTCGTTTAAGTGGCCTCGTTCTGGGGCCAGTTCTCGCGCTTGCGCTCGCAGGCTGCCAGGAAACCACCAGCACGGCCGCGCGTCCGCGTGTCGATGCGCCCGGCGTCCCGGTCTCGGTCCAGAGCATCTCCGGTGCGCCCGACCAGGTCACCACGAATTTTGCGAGCCTGCTCGGCGAGGCGGCGGCGGAACGCAAGATGGAGATCGTCGCCGGCAACGCACCCGCGCGCTTCCGGGTTCGCGGCTATTTGACCGCCCAGCCGACAGAGGACGGCCAGACTGCGCTGGCATTCGTCTGGGACGTCTATGACGAGAGCAAGAAGCGCGCCCAGCGCGTGCAGGGCGAGAGCCTCGGCAGGCGCGGCGGCGGCGGCGATCCCTGGTCGAGCATCGACCAGACCATCGTCGCCAAGGCAGCATCGGATTCGATGGACGCGATCGCGAGTTTCCTCGTGACCGCTCCGGTGCCGGACAAACCTGCCGCGGACAGCGCCAAGGATAAGGACAAGGCGAAAACCAAGACGGCTGCTGCGACCAGCGGCAAGCGCTCCTGAGCGAGGCATCCCGCTGAACGCAGTGGGGTGAGGCGTGATTCGCGCACTGTTTTTGCAGTGCAGCGGTCGACTCATTGTCATGGCGCTGTTATGAGCGCTGCGAATTCAGCCGGTCTCACGACTCCCGCCCCCGCCAGTCCTCACGGTGCGCCACGGCATGCCCTCTTCGTTCAAAGTCGTCGCCGGAAACTCCAACCGGCCGCTCGCCGAAGCGATTTGTGCCTCCCTCGAAATTCCCCTTGCCAAGGCCCAGGTCCGGCGTTTCGCCGACATGGAGGTCTTCGTCGAGATCCAGGAGAATGTTCGCGGACAGGACGTCTTCGTCATCCAATCGACCTCCTTCCCCACCAATGACCACCTGATGGAGCTGTTGATCATCACGGATGCCCTGCGCCGTTCCTCGGCACGGCGCATCAC
>NZ_JBFTZN010000043.1:0-28964 GCF_056406775.1 Allobosea sp. P1_A7 | reverse complement strand
GGCCGAGCGCGCGCAGATGGCCCGGTTCGAGCGGGTGGTGCAGATGCCCGAGATGGGCGATGCAGAGATCGCCGATCTCGAAGACGAACATCGAGTTGCCGTCGAAATCGGTCGAGCCGGAATAGGAGCGGATATTGGTCGGCACATTGCGTACGCGCATGTCGCCGAGCGTGACGTCGTGCTTCGCGGCGCCCTTGCCGGCAGGATCCCAGCCGGGCAGGACCTGCTTGATCGCGGGATCGGGATTGCGCGAATTGTGGGTCGAATGCGCCTTGTTCATCGTCGCGATATCCGGCGTTTCGCGCGGCCGGATGTAGTCGTTGTAGTCGGTGGCGGCCTTCACGCCGCCGGGCGTCTCGATCAGGAACGTGGCGTGGCCGACGAAGGTCAGCCGGACCTCGTCCTTGGCGAGCGCCGCGCGCTGGATCGGCAGGCGCAGGCTTGCCATTTCCGGGCGGCAGCCGGGCTCGTCGGATTGGGCTTGCGCCGGCGCCAGGCACGCCAGCGTCGCGAGCAATCCGCAGACGGCTCGGCCTAGCGTCGTCGACAGGCTCATGAACTTCGCTCCCGCTGCGTTCCCGCAGCCAAGGTTTAGGCAAAATTCCGGGCTGCGAAAGCCAGGCTGTCAGATTCGTGACTATTGTCCGATTGGGATGACCGGTTGCATATCAGGATCGGTTATGACAAGAATCCGATATCGTTTTGCAACTGGTTTGGAGTGATTGCCATGACGAGGCTGGTGGTTCGCGGGTTTTCGCTGTCGCTGGACGGTTACGGTGCCGGACCCAGCTAGGATGTCGACAATCCGCTCGGCGTGAACGGTGCGAAGCTGCATCGCTGGGCGTTCGGCACGCGCACTTTCCGAGAGATGTTCGGGCAAGAGGGCGGCGAAACCGGCGTCGATGACGATATTGCCGCGCGGCTTTGCCAATATCGGTGCCTGGATCATGGGCCGGAACATGTTCGGGCCGATCCGGGGAGAATGGCCGAACGAGGCCTGGAAAGGCTGGTGGGGGACAATCCGCCTTATCATGTTCCGGTCTTCGTACTGACCCATCATGCGCGCCCCGCTGGAGATGGCGGGCGGCACGACGTTTCACTTCGTCACCGATGGGCCGGAGGCGGCACTCCAACGCGCCAGGGAAGCCGCGGGTGGCAAGGACATCAGGCTCGGGGGGGCGTTGCGACGATCCGGCACTATCTGCGCGCGGGGGCAGTCGACGAGATGCATCTCGCGGTCGCGCCGATCCTGCTTGGCGCCGGCGAGAACCTCTTCATTGATCTCGACTTGCCGGCATTGGGCTATACCAGCACGCAGCACAGTGCGACGTCCGCCGCCACACATGTTGTCGTGACCAGGCGAGCCTGATCAGTCGCTGCGCGGAGCCGGCACCTCATAGCGGCGGCAGGCGCCGCTTCACCGGCTGGCTCTTCACGATGGCCGAACTGGTCTCGGCCTTGTCGGCGATCCGGTCGAGGATCTGGTCGAGCTGTTCGATGGAACGCAGATGCAGCCGGCCGATGAAGCAGTCATCGCCGGTGACCTTGTCGCATTCYGAGAATTCCGGGATCTCCTCGATCAGCTGCTGGACCGCGTGTAGTTTGCCGGGGAGGGGGCGGATCCGCACGATCGCCTGCAATTGGTAGCCGATCGCATGGGGGTCGATGTCGACGGTGAACGCGCGGATCACGCCGCGCTCTTCCAGTCGTCGAAGCCGCTCGGAGACGCTGGGCGAAGACAGGTTCACGCGCTGAGCCAGCTCCTTCAGGGAGATGCGGGCATCCCCGGCCAGAATGCCGATGATGTTCCGGTCCAGCTCGTCGATCATATGGTTATCAGGCCTCCTTAGGTTTGACCCTTACAATATGAGGCATTCTCTATGATTTGTCTCATGTAATCCATAGAGCGCGGGATTCCGTCATCCTATCATCCGCGTTCATTCCTGGGTGGAGGCGGTGATGACGGACCATAGGCGCGGCGTGGCCGAGATGACGGCCGCCATGACGATCTCGGGCACGATCGGCTGGTTCGTGGTTCGCTCCGGCCAGCCGGTGATGGATGTGGTGTTCTGGCGCTGCGTTTTCGGTGCCGCGACCCTGTTGATCGTCTGCGGAGCCCTGGGGCTGCTTCGGCGCGGCGCGATGACCGGTCGCCAGCTCGCGCTCGCCGCGATAGGCGGCGTTGCCGTCGTCCTGAACTGGCTGCTGCTGTTCTCGGCCTATTCGCGCGCTTCGATCTCGGTTGCGACGGTGGTCTACAACACCCAGCCCTTCATGCTCGTCGGGCTCGGCGCGCTGCTGTTTGCCGAACGACTGACCGTCACGAAGCTGTTCTGGCTCGCGATCTCCTTTACCGGCATGGTGCTGATCGTGCAGGCGAAGCCGGGCGCGGGGGCGGTTGGGACCGATTATCTCACGGGCATCGCCATGGCACTCGGCGCGGCCTTCTTCTACGCGCTGGCCGCTATAGTGGCGAAGGCGCTGAAGGGCGTTGCGCCCTATTTGATCGTGCTGGTCCAGGTCCTGGTCGGGATCGCGATGCTCACTCCTTTCGCCAGCCTGGCGCGGTTACCCGTCGGCGCGGAGACCTGGGCGCTGCTTGGCACGCTCGGCGTCGTCCATACCGGGCTGATGTTCGTGCTGCTCTATATGGCGATCCAGCGGTTGCCGACGACGCTGACCGGCGCGCTGTCCTTCATCTATCCGATCGTCGCGATCATCGTCGATCTGACGGCCTTCGGCCACCAGCCGCAGCTTCTCCAGATCATCGGAGCCGCTGCGATCCTGATCGCCGCGGCGGGCATGACGCTCGGCTGGGTGCCGTGGCGGCGGCCTGATGCGACCCCGATCGCACGGCTTCCGGCCGAATAGACGCAGCAATCGCATCTGCGCGGCGCGAGCATGGCTGCCCCATGGAGCGTCTGTCCGGCGGCCAAGACGGGGGGCGAGGAAAGCTACGCATCGCCTTGCCGTTCCCGATCCGGTCGGTACATGGCCAGCAACTGCGGCAGCATGTCGTCGATGGCGGTAGCCACTGCTGCGGGACCGCCGAGTTTCCCGTCCAGGGCGAGATGGGCGAAGCCGTGCACGAGCGACCAGGCTCCCATGGCTGCAAGCGCTACCTGCGGCGAGGAGACATCACGGCCGAGGCAGGCGGCCATGGCGCGCTCCAGCTCATGGCGTGCCGTCTCACCGACCAGCAACAGGCGCTCATTGGCATCATCGAGACGGTCCTTGCGGAACATCAGGGCGAACCGGCCCGGGAATGCGACGGCGAACCGGACATAGCCGGTTCCCTGCCCGTGCAACCGGGCGAGCGGATCAGTGCCTCCTTCCGCCTCGCCTGCTCTCAGGAAGGCGACCAGCTCCTCGAAACCGCGAATGGCGACTTCCGTCAGGAGGCCGGAGACGCTGCCGAAATGATGCGCGGGCGCGCCTGCAGAAACGCCTGCGCGCCGTGCCGCCTCGCGCAGGCTGAACCCGTCAAGGCCGCGCTCGATCAGGATCCGGTCGGTGGCTGACACAAGCGCATCGCGCAGGTCGCCATGATGGTAGCCGCTCTTCGATGCCGGATTCATTTCGCCTCTATCTTGACGGTGTTCAAATTATTGCCTACGAATCTGATCGCTGTTCAGATTAGCGAAATGCAAGAGGTTAGGCCATGGAAACCAGACACATCACGCGTCGGCTTGCAATCGCCGGCTCCGGATTGGGAATGGCCGTCGGTGCGGCGGCCGGCCTGGCCGGCGGCGCAATGCTCGGGGCCGCTGCGGCGGCACCGGCACCGGTCGTGCTGGATGGGCGCCGCCGCTTTGAAAACAAGGTCGTGCTCGTCACGGGAGGGACCTCCGGCATTGGCCGCGCGGCTGTGGAGGCCTTCGCTGCGGAAGGCGGAAAGGTCGCCTTCTGCGGTCGGCGCGAGGCGCTTGGCCAAGAGGTCGAGCGCGGAATCCGGGCGGCCGGCGGAGAGGCGCTCTATATCCGGGCCGATATCCGCAGGGAGGACGATGTCCGACGGTTCGTCGAGAGCTCCGTTACCCGATACGGCGGTTTGCACGTTGCCTTCAACAATGCCGGGATCACGCTTCAGAAGCCCCTGCATAGCTACGAGGCGGCGGAGTTCGACGACATTCTGAGCACCAATCTTCGCGGCGTGTTCCTGGCGATGAAGTACCAGATCCCGCACATGATGTCGGCGGGCGGCCAGATCGTCGTGACCTCGTCGACAGTGGCCACGACATGCCGCGAGAGCCAGTCCGCCTATGTCGCCAGCAAGGCGGCGTTGACGGGGCTCGTGCGCGCCGCGGCGCTCGACTATGTCAAGCACGGCATCAGGGTGAACGCCCTTCTGCCGGGTACGACCGATACCGAACTGGTCCGCGGCGTCGCCGGCATGATGGCTGCGCCCGACGCCGTCTGGCAGATCGGCGGAGCGCAATGGGCCAAGGACAATATCCCGACCATGGGCCGCATGGCGACGGCGCGGGAAATGGCCGCTGTCGCGCTCGACCTGGCGGCCGCGACCCACCCTTATCTGACGGGAGCTTCGATCGTCGTCGACGGCGCGATGACGCTGCGGGCCTGAGGGAGTTGACGACGGGCGGTTGCAGCAAGCGGCCAGCCTCGCTACATACGCGGCACTCTTCCCGAAAGCCCCGGCGCGATCAGTCCGAAGCGGAGCCGCACATCCATGTCCCGTCAGTTCATCTACCATATGCGCGGCCTGTCGAAGACCTATCCGGGCGGCAAGCAGGTGCTGAAGGACATCCATCTGTCGTTCTACCCGGACGCCAAGATCGGTGTGCTCGGCGTCAATGGCGCCGGCAAGTCGACCCTGCTCAAGATCATGGCAGGCTATGACAAGGAATGGACCGGCGAGGCCTGGGTGGCCGAKGGCGCTCGCGTCGGCTACCTGCCGCAGGAGCCCAAGCTCGATGAGAGCCTGAACGTGCGCGACAACGTGATGCTCGGCGTCGCGCCGCAGAAGGCGATCCTCGACCGCTACAACGAGCTCGCGATGAACTACTCGGACGAGACCGCGGACGAGATGACCAAGCTCCAGGACGAGATCGAGGCCAAGGGCCTGTGGGATCTCGATTCCAAGGTCGACCAGGCGATGGACGCGTTGCGCTGCCCGCCCGACGACTGGGAGGTCTCGAAGCTCTCGGGCGGCGAACGCCGCCGTGTCGCGCTCTGCAAGCTGCTGCTCGAGCAGCCGGAACTGCTGCTGCTCGACGAACCGACCAACCATCTCGACGCCGAAACCACCGCCTGGCTCGAAGGCCATTTGCGGACTTATCCGGGCGCGATCCTGATCGTCACCCACGATCGCTACTTCCTCGACAATGTCACGAGCTGGATTCTCGAGCTCGATCGCGGCCAGGGCATTCCCTACGAGGGGAACTACTCCGCCTGGTCGGTGCAGAAGCAGAAGCGCCTCGCCCAGGAGGGCCGGGAGGACGTCTCACGCCAGAAGACGCTGGAACGCGAGCAGGAATGGATTTCGGCTTCGCCCAAGGCGCGCCAGGCCAAGAGCAAGGCCCGCATCCAGCGCTATGACGAACTGGTGCAGAAGGCCTCGAACAAGGGGCCGGATACCGCGCAGATCGTCATCCCGATCGCCGAGCGCCTCGGCAACAATGTCGTCGATTTCGACAATCTGTCGAAGGGCTTCCAGGACAAGCTTCTGATCGACGGGCTGTCCTTCAAGCTGCCGCCGGGCGGCATCGTCGGCATCATCGGGCCGAACGGCGCCGGCAAGACCACGCTGTTCCGGATGATCACGGGACAGGAGAAGCCGGATTCCGGTTCGATCACCATCGGCGAGAGCGTCAAGCTCGGCTATGTCGACCAGAGCCGCGACTCGCTCGACGACAAGAAGAACGTCTGGGAGGAAATCTCAGGCGGCAACGACATCCTCTATCTCGGCAAGCGCGAGGTGAATTCGCGCGCCTATTGCTCGACATTCAACTTCAAGGGCGGCGACCAGCAGAAGAAGGTCGGATCGCTCTCGGGCGGTGAGCGCAACCGCGTCCATCTTGCCAAGATGCTGAAATCGGGCGCCAACGTCCTGCTGCTCGACGAGCCGACCAACGATCTCGACGTCGACACGCTGCGTGCGCTCGAAGAGGCGCTGGAGGATTACGCCGGCTGCGCCGTGATCATCAGCCACGATCGCTGGTTCCTCGACCGTATCGCGACCCATATCCTCGCCTTCGAGGGCGACAGCCATGTCGAATGGTTCGAGGGCAATTTTGCCGATTACGAGGAAGACAAGAAGCGCCGACTGGGGATCGATTCCACGATCCCGAAGCGGATTCAGTACAAGAAGTTCTCGCGCTGAGGTGCGGATTTCCCATGCGGGCCTGCAAGAACTGCGTGGGAGCCGGAGATTAACTCACCCATAACTCACCCAGCTTTTTGTTATGGCAGAGGCGCCCTAACGATGGAGCGCCCTGTCGCCTCGTTTAACCGGCACCGCTTGCAGTGGCCGCTACGGGAGTAGACTTTCATCGTTGGGTCGGCGTGGTGCGGTTCCGCGGGCGTGTGTTCCAGGCGGCGGGCATTGGGCCGCCGTAATCAGTCTGGCGGGAGCGCGCAAATGGCCACCCGGCACCCCACCCCTGCCGGCTCTGCTTGAGGCGTTTCCACGTGTCGGCCCGGTTCCCGAATTAACGGACCATTCCGGATCCGAAACGATTGCGCTATGCTCCTCGCATGGCCCGCCCCTGCTCCGTCTGCACCCATCCGCAAAACGTCGCCATCAACACGGCGCTGGCCAATGGCGTGCCCGCCAAGAGGGTCGCGGCCCAGTTCGGCCTGAGCAACACCTCGACGTTCCGTCACAGGACAAGCTGTTTAAAAGGCATCGGGTCGAGCAGGGCCATCGTCCGCCAAGCCTCCCACGCGGCGGTCGCTCTGGCGAGCTTGCCCAGTGCCGATGAAGTCGGCCAAGCCTATTCCAGCATCGGGCAGCGGCTCGACGGCATTATCGCGAAGTGCGAGGCGGAAGGCAGCACGGCGACAGCTATCATGGGCTTGAAGGAGCTGCGCGGCGTCGTCACGGCGCAGGCGCAACTGGCCGGCCACCTCGGCAACGGTGGTGCGACCGTGGCGATCCAGAACAATGTGAGCATCGACGTGGGCAGCGTCGTGCGGGAACTGCTTGGCGCAATCGGCCCAACGGCAACGACGAAGACACTGACGCGCCTGGAGCGCGTGGTCGATGGTGAGTGATCTCGCCCGCGAGGCGGCCAGGCGGGCGCTCAACACGCTGTCGCCGTCGACGTGGTCCCGCCGTGAACTCGGTCTCGATCTCGACCCGTGGCAGCGCAGGATGACGGACGCTCCTGCCGGCAGCCGCGTCATCGCCCTCACTCACCGACAAGCGGGCAAGACCTCTGCCGCGTCGGTCGGCCTGGCCCACACGATGGCTTGGCGGCGTCCCGGTTCCACAAGTCTTATTCTCGCGCCAACGCAGCGCCAAAGCGCGGAACTGATCAGGCGTTTGCGCGGTCGTCTCATCGACGGCGGCGAGAAGCTGGACGTCGACAATGCGTTCTCGGTGGAGGTGCAGAACGGGTCTCGGTGTCTCGGTCTCCCTGGCGCAGATGATGCGGCCATCCGTGGTCTGAGCATCGACGGCGAACTCGTGATCGACGAAGCCGCCCGCGTCTCCGACGCGCTCTATGACGCCGCCCGCCCGATGCTGATCCGGCACTCGTCAGTGGCCCGGCTCATCCTCTTGTCCACGGCGTGGGCGAAAATGGGCTTCTTCTATCGTGTCTGGACGGAAGGAGACCCGCACGACTGGATCAAGATCGAGGCGAAGGTCGCCGACTGCCGCCACATCAGCGCCGCCGACCTCGAGAAGGAACGCCGCGCCATGTCGGCGAGCACGTTCGCGCGCGAATATGAGAACCAGTTTGACAGTCTCGAGGCGCGCTTTTTCGACGCGGACGCCATCGCAGCGGCCTTTGGAGGCGGCTTCGGGCCGACGCCGCAGATTGAAGAGGATCCCGTCGTCTTTGTCGGCAGCGTGTTCGGAAAGGTCTTCCCGTGACCTACAGCGAAGCGAACCCCGCGACCTGGTCGCGCTCGGCGGCATCGACGATGTGGATCGCCGTCGACGTCGGGCTGATGCAGGACCATTCAGCCTTTGTTGTCGCTGGCGTGTGGCCACAAGCTGGGTCCGCGATCGGCGTCATCGACATCAAGCAGTTCCCTCTTGGGTATCCGCTCGGGGACGTCGCCGAGGAGGTTGCAGCCGCCGCGCGACTGCACCAGGCGAAGGTGATCGTCGATGCCAGCAACAACAGCGCATTCGTCGGGATGCTGGCGCAGCGGCTCCCGGCACCTGCCGCGAACTACATCGTCGCTGGAGCGATTACCTCGGCGTTGGGTCACGCCGCCCAGCCGACACCGATGGCGATTTCGCTCGGCGGGCTCAGAAGCGCCGTGCCGCGGTGGACGCTGTCCAAGAGCGAGCTCGTGCAGAACGTGGCGGCCGAACTGACGAATAAGTCCTTGCGACTGGCTAAGGTCGGCGACTGGGAAGCGCTCCAGGCCGAATTGCTGGGGATGGAACAGACCGTCCGCGCCAGCGGCACGTCGGCTTACGCCGCCTCATCTGGCCAGCACGACGACCTCGTGATGGCGTTGGCGCTTGCCGTGTTCGCGTGCCGATCGGTCGGGGGTGTTGTGCGGCACCGTTCGACACCACGCCGGGCCGCGCGAGTATCGGCGGCGGCATGGACCTGACCAGGAGTTGTCCGAGTGGGAAATCGCGATAGAGACGCCGAAAAGCCGGTACAGCAGATGTGGCCTGCTGCCGGTTTCGTGGACACCGTGATTGGGTGTTGCATGAAGCCCGAGGTGGCATTTGCTGAATGCGTACTCGTATGCGACGGTTCTTGGTGATGCGCATAATTGAGCAGTGAGGGGGGCACCGATGCTAAATTCGAAGTTTCTTACGTTAATTGTCATTTCCGCCGCGATGGCGGGGTGCGTGTCTGTGAACAGCGGGGTTCTACCGATTGGTCCAGACACATATCAAATCTCGGTGGGCCGAGCGCCCATCGCCGGCGGACCTACCGAAGCTCGCCGGGCCGCCCTCACACAAGCTCAATCGTACTGCGCCCAGCAGAAGCGAGAGCTGATGGTAATTGGTACAAACGTGTGGGGCGATAACCGGGGAGGCTTCGACGTAGACTTCCGGTGTCTCAAGGGTGGCGATCCTGGACTGCATCGCCCGACACTTGGGGMCGTGCCTGACGTAGTGGTGAAAGTTCAGTAAGCGATACTGAAGCGCGCCCGGCGTTCATCCAGGGCCCTGACCCGTGCGCGGGATGTTGGGCGTCATGCCGTTTTCGTCGATCTGCGACGAATGGCGTTGCTGTCGTAGCCCTTGTTGCCATGGAGGATGCGAGCAGCCGGCCTCCGCTGCAGCAGGATCGATCCGGCCATGCAATCAGCGACGTGTCCGCCGGTGAGCAGCAAGGCGATGGCCGGCAGCGCCCCCCGCCCGAGGCCGATTGGTGCGCCGTCACAGGAATGGGATCGATGAGCACCTGGATCGGGGGCCGCCAGCGCTTGCCAGAGTTGTCCGTGAAGAATGGATCTAAGGAGCTATGACGCGTCAAGCGATCCGTCTGATTTGCCCTTTCGGTCTTGGATTTTGGGAGAGTAAGTTGCTGAACCCTTGGTGCGTGTGTCGCAAGATTGTCTTGCTTGCATCCCTAGTCGCGTCGCCACACGCTGGTGCCGCGGAGATTGAGGTCTCGGACCTGCTTGGCACCGACCGGAAGTTGATCACGATCAAGGGTGATCTTCAGTCGAGCGACGCGGATCAATTCAAGCGCAAGGCAGGCTTCGTCCAAAAGGCAGTCGTTTCTTTCAGCAGCGATGGCGGATCGCTCAACGCCGGGCTGGAGATCGGGAAGTCGATCAGGCTCAAGAATTTCTGGTCAGTCGTACCGGCCGGTGTGCGCTGCGCGTCCGCTTGCGCTCTCGCTTGGCTCGGCGGAAACCAAAGGTATATGGGAACGAATGCCCAGATCGGGTTCCACGCAGCGTACAGGGTGGCGGACGGGCAAGCATCCGAGAGCGGCGTCGGGAACGCGGTGATGGGTGCGTATCTAGCGAACCTCGGATTATCAACCGGAGCGGTGATTTACATCACGCAGGCGGCGCCGGCGGAGATGACGTGGCTTTCTGCTGCTGCGGCCGAGAAACTAGGGATCGAGGTCACGGCTTCCGATGCCTACGACCAGCCCAAACGGATTGCAGAGCCCGGGCCGACCACGCCGCCCAACATGATCGCGACGCCAGTTGCGCCGCTCCCTTCAATCCCGGCCAATCCGCCGCCACAGGGACAACCACTGCAGCCTCGTCCTGCTCCTCCCGCGGGGCCGACTGGTGGAATGATCCTTTGTGAGAGCCCGGGAAAACGACCTGTGGTCTTGGAACTCAATTCGAAGCGCATGCTCAATCGTACGATCAGTTGCATCTCAGGGGATTTCATCGCGGACATGACCCCGTGCGCACCTGCTGATGGTATCGGGCTCTCCGCCCCCACAGGCTCAGCGGATTTAGTTCGGGTTGTTTCGCGCTGGCAGGAGACAATGGGTCACTCAGGTGGCGGAACGTCGCACTATAATAGTTCCACGGAAATTTATTTCAGTGGCGCTTTTTATTCGGGTGATCAAGGGGCCAAAGATCTGTGGTCATTCCGAGTTGACAAGTTGACGGCTCAGGCTGTTTTGAAAGTTAAAGGGCAGCGCGACGTTGCCTATCTCTGCAAAAAGGCAGCGCCAAAGCTATAGTGATCCAAACTGCTTTGACGTCAATACATTGCGGCCCTTGATGGGAGCCCCCCCGGTGTCTTCTCGTCACGTCAGAGTGAGCATCGCGCCAAATGAATGTCCCGCGGATCCGCCAAATCCCTGACGGGGTTTTTGCGGGTGTCCAGCTCGCCCAGGCAGAAAAGAACAAATATTTGGCGGAAGAGAGCAAACGCGCTTCCCCAAAGCACCCCATGTGTCGGTTGAGGGCACACGTGACTGAGAGTGCTCTGTACCAACAGCATTCTACGAAATCCCAGCAAAAACAGCATCCTGACAGTTGCTCTGGCACGGAGGGAAACAATGACGAAGATAGCTATCTTGAGCGCCGCCATGTGTCTGGTGGCGTCAACTGTATACGCACAGGGTTACCGGGGCTTCTCGTACGGAACCGGTTCGAGCAGCGGCAGCCACTACGTCAGTCCACACTTCAACAGCAATGGGAGCTACACCGGGGGGCACTATCGGACCAATCCGGACAGCTCCAGATCCAACAATTACGGGTCTTATGGCAATTATAACTACCATAATAACGGCGTCGGTAACGGCTACGGCCGGTCGGTTCGTCGGTACTGACAGCACACTCGATGAAGCCGGCGATGCGACCTCGCCAAATGCGAGGCAATTCGCCGGATTTTCGCTTTCGGCTGCGAAGGGCTGGTCCAGCCGAGCCAATGAACATCGTGGGATGTTGATTTCGACATCTTGGTGGAGTTCGCGCCGCGCTCGACCTCGTCGTAATTAATTACACATTGGCCACGGGCATCCCGGCGGCGTTCTCATGATGAAAGCCTCGACCCAGGTTGCGGGCTGAGATGATCCGCTGAGGTAGCCCCCTCCAGGCCCCGGCAACCGGCATCCTACCTCGGAGGTAATTCCATGTTTGTCGTCATCGTCTCGATGAAGACGTTCATCCTGCTCAGCCTCGCAGGCTGCGTCGTCAGCATCATAGTATTCTTCCTGACGTTGCCACCCGCACCGAAGCGCAGCGGGCGCGAATTCGTCGATCGCCTCATAACCGATGCCGAGCGCAAGCAGCATGAAGCTGAGCGCAAGCGCCTCGAGGCCGAAGCCAAGGCGAAGAAGGATGCCGAGGACGCAGCCTGGCTGGCCGCGCTGCTCAAGCAGGACGAAGCCGAGGGCCGTGTCGAGCCCCCGCCGGTTGAGACCACGCCGAACGAGGGCGGCTGGAAATACCGCAACTTGCCGTTCCTCTGGCCGTTCTACTGATACCCCAGCGCGTACCCCAGCGCGCGCCGTGCGCAGGCGCGCGAGAGATCGCCAAGAGGGAAGGAACCTTCCTCAACGCCCCGCGATTGTCGCTCTCTTTTAGTCCCACCGCATTCGACTGGCCGCTCTCGGACAAAGTATTTTAAATTGCTCGATCAACGGCGGGTTGCCTGAGGCGCACGAAGTATCGGCATCTGATCGCAGGGGAAATTTTCGACGGATTGGCTTTTTGGAATTGTACTGGGTTTCAAGCAAGCCAGCGGGGCAGTTCGCCCTCGCAACGAACTCTGCGCCGCTTTGGGTCTTGAGATAGACCGCCACGCATCGGCTGATGCCTGACTTGCTGTTCGGCGGCGTGATCTTGTGCGTTGCGTTATTTTCTATAACGGGAGCCGTAGCTCGCAGCGAGCAATACTGTAGCTATTCCCCTCAAGTTCCTGGATATATGAATGCTTACGGGGTCTGCGCGCCCCGGCCGCGGCCGGGCATTGATGTTCCAGACAAGGCTCCGACCGCCCGATGCCGGGACGGAACGGTGAGCTACTCGGCCAGCCGAAGCGGAACTTGCTCGCGCCATGGCGGAGTGGCTAGTTGGATGCGTACGGGTGAAGGTTTAAACTGAATGTGTGGCCTGTGCCCCGTTCTGCAGAAGCTAATCCTCCAGCGAGGATAGCTGTCACGCTGTGCCACCCGTCCGCAACTGCGCCGGCCTGTGAACGACTAGCCCTATACTCCGGGCGCACGGTTAACATGCGCGGCGACGAACGCTTCGACCGAGCCGTAGGTCTTTCGAACGCGAGCCTGCACGGCAGGCATCATTTTCGTACCGCGCTCCGGCCACCCGAGCGTTTCGAACATAACGCCGAAGCTGCCGTAGTGCTCTTTAGCTATATCGCGGATTGCTTTTGCATCCCAGCCCGGGGCGCGTGGCGCAGCCTCGGAACGCCATTGGGAGGCAAGATCAAGCAGGTCCTGCTGGCGCCCTGGGGGAATGCGGACGCACACTTTGATGATGTCAGTCATTACGGCCGTCCTAGAAGGGGAATGTGGTACATCTCCCTTAGCTTGGCGCGCATCACTCGTCAAGGGAAGTGTGTTACATCCCCGTTTGACAGGTTCTCGTTCTGCACTGACATCTGACGCARGATCCGCTGGGCCTAGCCTGAGGACGCGTCGGCCCTCGCTTCCAATGCACAGCCCCTTGCCAGGCCCCCGCCCAAGCAGCGCCTTCACTCCCGTCCAAAAGCCGAAGGATGTCGTCCCTCGGCCGACCATCGCCGGATCGCCGCGCCCTCTGAGCTGCAAAGCCCCTCATTCGATCCCCAATCATTTGCCTACGGCAAGGGTGACTATCAAAGCCCGGCCGGAGAGTTGGAAGGGTATTTGCCGGTGTGTGGGTCGGCCCCCCTACGGCCCCTTCGCCGGCTCCCCGATAGGGTGAGCAGGGAGAGAGCTGTGAAGCCGTCCCTGCCAGAGGACGTGAAGTCCCCCGAAGCGTCCCGCGAACTGCAACAGCACGGCCTCGATTGCCACGATCATCTCCGCCTCGCGGTGCCCGTAAGCCGTTATGTTGAGATAAACCACAAGCACCGGGCGGCCGGCATAAGACTTGTTCGCCTTCTTTAGGACTGTCTTCGCCAGCACAGCCGGCAGGGCGTTGAGGCGTCGGGTCCACTCCTCAAACGGGTCTTCCTCGATCTGGGGTGTGCCCGGCAGGAACTCCAATCCCCTGCGCCGGTCGGGCATGATTGCTTCCGTCACCTCCACCTCGATTACCCGCCTGCCCATTCGCACGAACCCATCAGGGAAGCGGTCGTCCCCCAGTCGAACACTCTCGGCATCGGACAGCGTCGCGAAGCGGCCAGCATCCAAGCTTCCAGCAGGAAAGCTAGCGCCGGGATGTTGAATAACTCCTCCCGCCCCAGACGTTGCCTTAGCGACGTCGACGTTTGGCAGAACGCGCCGGGCTCCTGCCACGATTGGAGCGCCAACTTGCAGGCTTCGACTTCATCCGGTGGAACAGACCGCAACTCCCAACGCATGATTACCCCGCCGCGCGTCCCTCTTCGATCATTTGTCTTGCTATAGCGCCGCCCGACATTCCGACAATCTGARGCGTGTCCAGATAGTTCCATTGGTGGGCCAACCGCCGTCCGCCCTTTCCGCCCTGCCGACAGGCTCTTCATCGGCTCGGTCTCGCGTTCGATGTGATCCTTATGCGTGCCGACTGGGTGACCGCCGCCGGCCCGCGAGCGCGCGTTCCGCAAGTTAGCTGGAGACCAGCAGAAACCTCGGGGGTTCCTCAATCCGCTCAAAATCTGCGTGACCACACGGGAACTACAACGAGAAAATCGGGAACAAAGGAATGTCCGGCAAGTCCGCCAAAACCGTGACGGGTGGTTTTGCGGATATCTGGCTCGTGGATTTCGCGTTCAGACGTCTGATCCTGTTTCTGCGTCGTCGAAGTCATCGCACGTCCCACCACAGCTCATCCAACGGCGGCTGGTCATCGTCGGGCTCAGGCGGCGGCGTCTCAGTGATGCTCGCTGCGAAGTCAAACAAGGCGGGGCTGAACTAATGGCGCGGCCGGGCAAGGGGCCTGCCCTTAGGGGAGCGCATCGCGGAAGAGGTAATAGCCGCCCGTCCCCGTCCAGATGGCGTTGTAAGACCAAATCCCATTGATCATGACGGATTGGCCCATATTCGTCGTGCGATGGACATGGTGAGCCATGGCTGGTCGGCGAGGCGGTTCCAGGCGAAGCAGCAAGGTCGAGGATGTCCCCGTTAGGATTTGAAGATGCGGTTCGAGAGCCAGTTGTCGCGCATGAACTGCCGGACGTTTTCGACCGGATTGAGCTCGGGGCATTTCGACGGCAGCGGCATGAGGGTGATGCTGGCGGACACGACGAGCGCTATGCGCGATTTTGTGTCCTCCCGGCGTAGGTCGCGCCACTTCCGTGGAATTGAAAAAAATGGCAAGTATTTCAGGTGGTTGTGGAGGGCGTCTCTCTAGGTTGACCCCACCAGTGGCCTGTGGATGGACCCCAAAATTCGAACAACGCGCATCTGGCTGAAAGCCCCCGGCCAGTTACGGCCGGAGGGGAACGCAGCGTGGATGGGACGGCAATTAGGCCTCGCGGCGGCTTGGCAAATCGCAGTGCCAACGGATCATGTCGGACAAGACAGGGTAGATATCGTTATGCTTCGCCCCAAAGCGCATGAAGCCATTCTGGAAGCCGCCGATGTCGCGGTTCATCCCGGTTTCTTCGGGTAGGTAGCTGGCAAGGCTGTTCAAGTTGGCTGCTTCGCGCTCATCTCCAGACATTTCGTAGTAGCGCCACATTGGGTTCTGGTGCGTGAAGTCGATCTCTGGGATTTTGTCCAAGAACTTACCCCACAATTCTTCACTGTTCGTCGGCTTGCGGTTGCTGAAGTTCAAGTCATAAGCGATTTTCGCCAAAGCCTTCAGCGCGACCGGTTGCGCAGCCAATGTCTTCTCCTTCGCGCGATCTGCGCCAAAGTTCGGGATTTCGACGATGCGGCTCCATAGATCAAACACAGTTGGCTCGCGCGGCTCAACGACCGCCGGCGTGGCACCTGCAATGTTGCCCTTATTCAAAAAGGCAATGGCATTGATCGCCACGACATCTTTTAGCATTAGCGAACCGGTGTCTTCAGACCAGTCCTTCGCCTCCGTATCCGAAAGGTGCATTCCCAGGTCGCCAGCGAGGGTGCGTTTGATGAAGTGAGTGATGGGGTTCGAACTGTCGAAGTGGAGCGCCAGAGAAGCGTCCACCTTCTTACCCAGACGATTGAGGTCGTGGAAAAGTTGGCGTTCCTGCTCAATGGTTAGGCCGAGGTGAACCTCGACGCTAAGCGTCGCGTAAGAACGTGCAGCATCCCAAGCTTCGTTCCAGACCGTCATCTCCTCTTCGGTGATCGGTCGGCCCTTATCTGCAAATAGCACCGCACCTTTGCCGGGGTAACGCCCAGTTTGGCGCACAGCGTCGAGGAAGGTCAGCGCCATGTCAGCGGCATGCCGGCGATGCTGGCCATCGATGACCCACAACACATGTCGCTCAGATAAAAACACCCTGAACGAGGCGGTTTCTCCCGTTTTGGTTTCGAGGCGCATGCCACGGATGCCGTTAGGGCCAGTTGCGCCGGGAGGCACGTTGCGCACGTTGCACACTAGCGGCTGGATCGAAAAATAAGGCTGATCGCCCAGCATCCGCAGGATTTCATCGAACGCTGGCCGCACTTCTTTGCCACCGGCGGCCCGACGCATTTTCGCAGCCGAAACCAAGCCTTTTACCATGTACACCGCCAACTTCTTGGCGTGAGCGGCATCCAGGGGGCGCTGGGCAACAGGACCAAGTTCACGGTCATTGGCGACATCGGAAATGTCGTAGAATTTGCGGAACGGGATCGCGAGCGTGAAAACCCGATGTCCTAGGTTGTGCCCGATGAACACGTTGAAAGGGGTCTCGTTGACATCACCTGCGTCGGCGAGGGCATCGAGGGTGTCCAGATCTTGATGGAGGGGGGTCGGCAGATCGCCATTCTTAGGGTACATTTGGATTTCCTCTGTTATTGGCCACGCTCTTTCCCGGCTAAGGCGAAGCGTGTCAGGTTGACCTGAGGAAAATGTCCCATGGGGGATTATTTGTCAACAGATAAAAACCCCATGGGACATCAATTTAAATTCTTATTTGATTTCAATATCATGGCCTGGGATGGGCATTGAAACGGTCGCGTGCTCGGTGTGACGCTATGACCAGGCGGAATGTGCGAAGGCCATAGACGAGGCTATCCGCGGCCGAAAGGATTGAGCTATCGGCAATTGATGAAAGCGCTCGACTTTTTCGCACGGTCCGCCAGGTCTGCGGGGGCGAGCTTCTCGCCCAGCGCCCCGACATCATAAGTGATCTGGTTCGCGTCGAGAAAACTCGTGGCGAGTGATGCCTTGACCGCGAAGTTGACGTTCTGGGGAAGGTCGCCCTGAGCTTCCGCTATCTTGATCGCGTCGAGCTTCGCGGTGACTACTCCCACGACATTTCCCGACCCGTCCACCAGCGGCCCTCCCGAGTTGCGCGACTGAACAGGGGCCGAGATTTGAAGATACCGGCTGTCATCCCGGAGCCCGGCCAGCGCCGTGAGGTTGCCCAGGGTGAAGTTCCGGGGCCGCTACCGCGACGGCGCCGTCTGGCCTCGCCGTGATGGCTGTGCAGTCCTTCACGACATGGGCGTTGGTCAGAATGTGCCCCGCCTTGGAGACGAGAAGCCCGACCCGGTCGAGAACTTCACATTCGGTGGTTCCTGCACAGGTGGCGCGGCCCGAGCGAGTTCCTGCCCTAGAAGGCCCGGGCCGACAAGGCGCTCGCGGATTGCGTCAGCCTCGCCGAGCAGCTGGCTGCCGCGCGTACGTCATGGCGGCAACGGCTGCGCACGGGCTCCGGACCGGCTGGTTGGTCGCATGAAACGAAAAGCCCCGCCCTGGTGGGGGCGGAGCTCTTGTAACTTGGCGATACTAGGCGGCGTTGGCCATAGCCGCTGCGCCTTCCGCCGCCTTGGTACGATGCTGGCGTGCCGGGAGCTTCAGCTGCCAGCGGATGAGGTCACCGAGCACGGGGAAGATGTCGTTGTGCTTTGCGCCGAAGTTCATCACGCCCGTCGTCGTATCGAACCCGCCGATGTCACGGTTGCCCGTGCCCTCCGGAGGGAGGTACGCGGAGATCCCCGGAAACATCTTCTCGCGATCGGCCGGAGCGAGTTCGTACGCGCGCCAGAGCTTGTTCTCGTGGCGCAGGTCGAGCACGTTCGGGTCCGCCATTGCCTCCAGGAGCTCGTCGAGGTGAGCCTCGTCGTCCTGTGCGAAGATGAAGTCGTAGACGAGCTTGGCCAGAGCCTTCAGCACAACGGGCTGGGCTGCGACCGTCTTCTTCTTTGCGCCAGTCTCGCCGAAGCCCGGGATCTGGACGACCTTGGCCCAGAAGTCCCGCGCAACACGCTTGCGAGCCTCCACGATGGGCGGCGTGGCCGAGCGAACGTTGGTCTTGTTGAGGATCAGGATCGCATTGATGGCGACAAGATCCTTGAGCGCGAGCTCGCCTTCGTCCCGCGAAGCTACATCCTTCGGCACGATCCGGAGCTTGAGCTCGCCGATCAGCACCCCCTTGATGAACTGGTTCACGGGGTTGCTCTCGTCGAAGTCAAAAGCCATGCTGCTCTCGACCGGCCGGACAAGGTTGTTGAGCACGTAAAAGAGCTGGCGCTCCTGTTCTGTCGTCAGATCGATATGCAACGAGATCTCGAAGCCGCTGCGCAAGACATGCTGGTGGATCTCGCCCCACATCCGCCGTTCGTCCGGTGTGATCTCGATCCGTCCACCCGTCGGCACATACAGGGCAGCACCCGTGCGACGTCCGGTCGGATAGCGACCGGTCTCGATCACCGACTTGAGCCACTTCATCAGGATGTCGCGGCCCTCACGGCGATGCTGGCCGTCGATGACGCGGAAGATCTCCACGTCGTCGCAGAAGAGGTGCGGCCACCCATCCTTCAAATCGACCTTTGCATTGTTGCGGGGCTGCATGTTCGCCACGATGGGGGCGAGCCCATAGTAGCTCTCGTGCCCGAGCTCCGACATGATCTGGTTCAGCGCCTCGGGGACTGCCCCACGATTGGCGGCCCGCTCCATGTGGGAGGAGACCTCCGCCTTGAGCATGTACAGAGCAAGCCCCTGGGCATGAGCGGGGTTGATGGGGCGCTGGGAGGGCGTTTCGCCCAAGTCATCCCCGAGGGAAATGCCGGCCTGATTGGGCACGATGGAGCGAGCGTTGAACTCATCCACCGGGATGCTCAGCAGCACCGTGCGCTTGCCGAAAGCGTTATTGACGAGACAAGGGTAGGCCTTGCGGCCGAGGTTCCCGAGATCGCCGATTTCGAACTTCGAAGAATGCGTGGTAAACATAACTAGCTCCATATGGGGTTGGGCCGTCCGAACTGTGACTTCCTAGGGTCGCTCGGACGGCCCGTGCACCAGACAAGGCTCTGGCAGCCTGTTTCTATCCCGGGTCGCTATTGCTTCTCCAGGAGAGCCATTACCCGTCTCCATGGACAACGACGCGAGCTTTGTATGACGGCCGTCCTGGCTTGGCAATACCCCAATGCGAGATTTCATAATCTAATTTCCGGGGCTCTATTGGCGATCCAGGGAGTGGCAAAGGCGCTCCTAAAGGGCGACTGCCTCTGCCCTGCCATCACACCGTTTGCATCGACTTGGCCGCGTTTGGGCTCCGCATGCATGAGGTCGGGCAACCGCGCGATGCCGCTGGGGATCCGGCGGGCCTCGGCGGTCGACATCCTGGTGGAGTTCGCGGAGCGCTCGACCTCGTCGTAGTACACATTGGCAGCGGGTGTCCCCGCCGCGCCCGAGCACCTGTCGGCGACCGGGCGGCGGATTGATCCTCGTCGGCGGCAGTCCGTGGAACGGCACTGCGACGTTTGCGAGGTTTGCGAGGTTTGTTTCAGTCATCCTTGGGCACGATGGTAATGGATGGTCACGACGTAGGTAGGACGGGAGCCACAGCCAATTTCCATCGACCGAAACCGCATCGGCGGAAACAAACCTCGCAAACCTCGCGCTGAGGGCGCGGCGTTCACTGCGCGACCTCTCGAACGACGTAGGTGTTGGCGTTGTCGTGCCCCACACGTCTCGACTGCTGCATGGTCAGTTTGCCGCGATATGTGCCCACCATGCGGGCTGACCACTTCGCGATCATCTTTGACGAGGGGTCTCGAGGCCAGATGGCCGTCGCCGCTTCGTAGACTTCGACCTGCTCGACAGACAAACTGTTTGTCGACGCGGCGGCCTTCATCGATCCGGCCTTGCGCTTTTCGGCCTCCACAGTGCCTATCAGGTCCGCAACTTCAGCAGCCTTAAAGCCTCTGCGAGCGAAGTGCCTCATGAGAGCCCGCATCAGCCGCTCGTCCTCCTGTCGGCGCGGGTCATGCAACTTGTTGTCGATGAAGCTCTCAGCAATGTCGTAAGCGATAGGCTTGCCGTTCGCCCGGGTTGTGCGGGTCAGCCAATAGATCAGATCGCGCACCTCACGCGTCCAGTCGCCGAAGCTCCCGACCTCGGCGAGGTGGTTCGGCTTGGGGCAACCCGCTTGCCTGTATCCGCGCAGCATAGTGAACAGGTCCGCGAGCAAGTTGGCTCGATGCTCGCGGACATAGCCGGCGGGCGTATAATCGAACTTGATCAGCTCCGGGTCCTTGCCGGCCGCCAGCACTTCGATCTTGATGATGCGCCGTGCCGTATCCCCGACGATGACGAGGTTGTTGCCGGTGAAGCAGAGCAGAGAGGAATTGTTGATCTCGTTCGACTTCGTGTTCGATCCGAACTCACGAACGACGGCGGTGCGTTCGGTGATGTACTGCTCCAGGTTTCCGCCCTTCAACTCGGTGTCGTTCATATTGTCCACGCACAGCATCGCCGGCTGGCGCAGCATCAGGGTGTCGAGGCGCTTGATGAATTCGGCCTCGTCGTGGCCGTAGGTGCTCATGACCGGCTTCATGCCAATAACCAGTTCGGCCACGGCCCTGATCAGCTCGCCCTTCCCTGACCCGCTCGTCGTCGACACCACGGCGAAGCCGGGGCATGTGGCGAGAAAGGGACGGCGCGCTGCCGAGATGATGAAGGCCAGGATCGCCCGCATGGCCTTCCGCCGGTTTGGGAACCGATAGAGGCGGAATGCCTTCAAGAGCCTCACTGCGGCGCGCTGCGCCTCCCGCCGCGACACCAAGTCGGGCACGTCGGGGACGTCGGGCACCTGAGCGTGATAAACAGCCGTGAAGGTGTCGTACCCGCACCCTCCGACGATCTCCCCACGCTCATCGATGCGCGGCAGCGTGCTAATTCCCACAAGCGCCTTCGCCGTGGCGAAACTTGACGCCAAGTAGTCGGCTGACACGCCGCGCGGAAGGTGCATCGGCACCAGCAGCGTGTTGCCGGTTTTATCATCCGCGATCTTGCGCCAGTCGATTTTGTCGGCGCAGATCGCGACGTGCAGGGCGTTGGCAGGCATCAACGACGGCATCCGTGCCGGCCAGTCGGTCGTCGGAAGCCGGGTCAGCTTCGAAACCTTTGCGGTGTTTACGGGAGGGTCGCCAAAGCTGATCCAGCCCATCACATTGCCGCTCTTGAACATATAAGGGCAGGCCAGCACCGCCTCGGTGATGTGCTCGAACATCGCCAGCTTCTGGGCGGGCTTGTAGAGGATAGGCTGGGTCGAGTAGTCCCAGTCAACCCCCACGCGAGCCTGCTTCGAGGGCTCAGGCGCAACGTAGGCGGGATCATCCGCCGTCCACCGCCAGCCAGCCGAGCGGGCTGTGTAATAGAGGGTCTTGATTGAGACCGGCTTATCCCTGGTTCCGTATTCGCGTTCGTATCGCGCGACGCGACGATCATGCTCCTCCCGGTTGTACCCATCGACGCGAGCGACGCGGTCGTCGAGCAAACCATATAGGCGCTGGCGGTGCTCAGGGTTCGCCATGCTCTCGTTCACGAGAGCCCGGACGACCTTCGCCCAGGTTGGATTGGCCGGTTGTACGAGGCCATCCGGGATCGCTGCCAGAGCGGAGCGGATCTTCTCAGTCCAAAGGTCGTCAAAGTCGGGCGGGGGTGTTTCGATACCGGCTGACAACTCGTCGTTGTTCACCTGGCCGTTCTTTTTCTGCCACTCCAACAGGAAGCTCGGCACCGGACCGAGCGCGGCAAAGGGGTCAACAACATGCCTCCAGTTCGCACCGTCGCGCTCGGCGAGCCCGTTGGCGAAGTCAAAGAAAGTCCGCAGGGTCGCAACCGGCCGCCCTGCGGCGATCTTGTCGCGGGTGTCATCGATGAAGTCCTCGAACCGCTCCAAGTTCTTCGGCAGGTCGCGGTAACCCGTCGCCTCGACGATCTCGACAAGGATTTTGCGGATCTCGGGCTCGAGATCCGACTTCACAAATGCCCAATGGGCCATGCCGGCCAGGAACTCGAACCATTTCCCGCTGAGATAACCTCCTTCCCCCCACGGCGCGCTCTGGTGCCTCGCGACCCACAACCCACATGTGCGGACCTCGTCGGGGTCGAAGTCGGCGGTCGCCTTATCCGCTCCGGAGCCGCCCCCCGCACCGACAGCGGCCCCTCTGCCCCTCTCCCGGGCAGTACCATTGCGGCGGCGCGCGTCGGCGACAATCTTCGCGACCTCATCCGGCCGCGTTTCGATGGTGGCTGGCGAGCCGTGAAGGCGATGGCCCGTGAAGGCGAAATAACGATCGCGGCAGTAGATCTCGATGGTGAGCCGATCATCTTTAAGCACCACCGATGGACCGAAGTTGCTGGCCATTGCGATGGTGTGCACCCCGCGTCCGCTGACACTTTTCTCGGAATAGCTGTTGAGCTGGGCGACCTGTTCTCGCGCCTCGTCCGTCATCCGGTCCCAGTCGAAGCCGCAAAGCGTGAAGCCGTCCGCGTCCGGTTCACCGTTGAACACGAAGCCAATCCCGGTGATGTCCCCGCCGGCGACCTTGCTGCGGCGGTACGTCTCGACAGCTTCGCTGAAGGTACGCCAGTGCCCGGGCTTGGTCGTCGAGGCCCCATACTGGCCGCTATTGACAGCCTGACGCGGGACTTTCGCAAACTTTGTTCCGTTCCATTCGGCCGCCCAGTTGATCCACTGGCGCCGCGCCTTCAGTTCGTCCGGGATCTGGTCGAAGTCAGGTTCCAGAAACGACGGCGGACTGACGTGAGCGGTTTCAGGCGCCGTCGGATTTGCCTCCAACGATATTTTGCCCGACCCGCCGGAACCTTTCGCGTGCTCGTCGGCAACGCGCTTCGCCTCACCAGAATTGCGAATGGCGTCCGGAAACTGAGAGATGTCCATCGGACAGCCTTTGAGCTGGAGAACTTGCGGTCGACGTCGCCCTGGTCGGCGGCGCGTACGAGGCAATCGCGGACCCATGTCGTGGTAGTTGCCGACGCCCCCAAGCGGGCGATTTGGTTTTCAGGTGGCGCTGAGGGTTTCGCTCATCACGTGGCCTCGTTCGGAAAGAGGACGCGGTTGGTCGGCGTGATGGTGAGCAGGGGGCGGCGGTTGCGGTCCTGCGCCCAACCGTCAAGGATCGTCTGCGGATAGCGCACGCCCCGCGCGCCGACCGGTTTGATGAACGCCGGCCCGCTGCCGATCGAACGCAGATCTGCCAGGCGCGCGAGCGACAACTCGACGGCGTGCTCTTCCCGCAGGCGGTTTTTGGCTTCGGCTGGAGTAAGAAGCGGACCGTGGGTGAGGGGGTCGTAGTTCCCCGGGTCCTTCGCGATCTTGGCCATTGGAGGTCCTCCGTTGATGGGGAGGACACCCAATCTAAGCACGACGCGCGCGGCGTCACTGGCAAAATAATAGCTTAAAGAGGGCGTCACCTCGTGGAGTAACGCAGCTATGTATGCCGGTGCTTGGCGATGATCAGTACCATCGTTTCGACCGGCTCCGGCACCGCGTCGAACTCGTTTGCGTCGGGCTGCTCTGCAAATGCGCGGCGCACGACCGGACTTGCGTTGAGCTGAATTCCTGCCAGGCGATATCCAACGTTGCGCATGGCGAACTCGCGGCACTTGCCCTCGCCAGCATAGGCGCGACGGGCGACGTCCGGACTGACGCCGCACTCGAGCCCCGCCACGCGCAATGCGACATTGTATTTCAGCCGGGCCGCCATCCCACCCCCAACCAAGCGCGCGAGATACCAATCCCGTTCGCTGTGACGGCCGTAACCTACCTTGCGCGGCCTCCCGCGCCCGCGAAGTGGCACAGGCACAGGCATCATGATCGCGGCGAAGTCCGCCAGCAGTTCTTCGATAATGTCCATTACGCCGGCCTCCTCAATGGAATGACCGTCGAATTGCCCGCGAGCTGCACTTCCCATAGCTCTACGGCGCGCCGCTTCGGCCCCATCAACTCGGCGCGCTGATACACAGCCGTCAGGCCACCTTTCGACGCAGAAGCTGCATGGTTTAACAAGGCATCCGCGGTCGCGAAGTCGATGCCATGTTCGGCCATGGCGGACACGGCTGATCGCCTGAAATCGTGGAAGACAAAGGCAATTCCGGTACGCTCGCGCAAGTCGCCCATAAGGTTGTTCCGGTCAACGCGATCGCCGCCTCTTACACCACGCAACACGATCCCCTTCGTCGGCTTGCCCTGCGTCTCCCAGCGGTCGCGCAACACCTTTGCAGCCATCGGACCCAGCGGCACCTTGTGCGGACGGCGGCTCTTGTTGACGGGCGGCTGCGCCCACACGCCGGTGTCAAAATCCACGTCCTGCCATTGAAGTGACGCGACCTCAGACCGCCGCTGTGCCGTTAACGCCAGAAGCCACACGAAATCGCGCAACACCGCGGGCCAATCGCCCTCGGCGACGAATTCGTCGGCAGCGTCCATGATCGCGCGGACCTCTTGCGGCGTGGGCGTATTATCCCGCGCCTTGCCCCGCGACGGCGGCGTGATCAGCGATGTCATGTCCTGGTCGACATGCCCTGCCGACATCGCCCACCGGATCAAGCGGCCGATTGCTCCGTACGAGTTCCGGCGGCTCAGGAGCGGCGTGGCGTCGAGAACAGCCTCGACGTTGGCCCTGGTGACATCCGCCAGCTTCTTCGCTCCATGCATACCGCCGAACCGCGAGAGCCAGCGCTTCGTGGCCGCGATGCTGCTCGCGGCTGGAAGCTGCCCGCCACGGCGCGACGGCGTCCGTTCGAACCAGGCGATAAACCGCTCGACGGCTTCGGCGGCGGTGATGCGCTTCGCTTCTTCCGTCGAGCGGCGCGTCAGTTCCGCGGCCCGGTCCCGGGCTTCGATCTTAAGGTCGCGTCCGTCCTTCGCTGCGTTGATGAAGGCGCGGGCTTTTTCGCGCGCCTCCGCCACGCCAAGCTGCTTATCACTGCCCAGCACGACCTGCCGCTGCTTCCGTTCACCGGCGAGCCTGTAGCGCACGAGGAACGACGCCCCGCCGGTCTTGTAGACCTGTACGGCGAAGCCGGACATCTCCTCGTCCCACCAAACGCCGACCCCCAGTCGGCTCAATGCGCTTTTGGTGATTTTTGTCGCCGGCATGGCTCCTCCGAACTCACCCAAAACTCATCCACACCGGGAACATTAATATCCACAAACACGAATGGGAACGAACATTCAGACATTGATTATAAAGTGTTTTTATCTGAATTGCGGAAATTAGCCTGCGACCTCAAAGACTAGCGCGAGAACAAGAAGTTCTCGCGCTGATCTTCTGAACCTCGAAGACAAAAGGCCCGCGCTCCTGAATGGGGGCGCGGGCCTTTCCATTGGGGCCGCCGATGCGGACGAGGCTCAGGCCTTGCCTTTCACCAGGATGTTCCCGTCGACCTGCTGGATGTCGCGCAGGCCGCAGAGCGCCATGGTGACGTCGAGCTCCTTGCGGATGATGTCGAGGCAGCGGGTCACGCCTTCCTCGCCCATGGCACCGAGGCCGTAAAGGAAGGCGCGGCCGATCATCACGCCGCGGGCGCCGAGCGCCACCGCCTTGATCACATCCTGTCCGGAGCGGATGCCGCCATCCATCAGGACTTCCATGCGGCCGCCGACCTGCTCGACGATGCCCGGCAGCGCCGCGATCGAAGAGACGGCGCCGTCGAGCTGGCGGCCGCCATGGTTCGAGACGATCAGAGCGTCGGCACCGCTCCTGGCAGCGAGCTCGGCATCCTCCGGATCGAGAATACCCTTCAGGATCAGTTTGCCGCCCCAGCGATCCTTGATCCACTTCACATCGTCCCAGCTCAGCGCGGGATCGAACTGTTCGGCCGTCCAGGAGGAGAGCGATGAGAGATCGCCGACGCCCTTGGCGTGGCCGACGATGTTTCCAAAGCTGCGGCGCTTGGTGCCGAGCATGCCAAGGCACCAGCGCGGCTTGGTCGCGAGGTTGATCAGATTGGCGATCGTCGGCTTCGGCGGGGCGGAGAGCCCGTTGCGGATATCCTTGTGGCGCTGGCCGAGGATCTGGAGGTCGAGCGTCAGGACCAGGGCCGAGCACTGCGCCGCCTTGGCACGATCGATCAGGCGAATGATGAAGTCGCGGTCCTTCATCACGTAGAGCTGGAACCAGAACGGTGCGTCGGTGTTCTCGGCGACATCCTCGATCGAGCAGATGCTCATGGTCGAGAGCGTGAAGGGGACGCCGGCCTTGGCTGCAGCGCGGGCGGCGAGGATTTCGCCGTCGGCGTGCTGCATTCCGGTGAGGCCGGTCGGGGCGAGTGCAACCGGCATCGTGGCGGCCTGGCCGGCCAGCGTGGTCGCCAGCGTGCGGTTGGTCATGTTGACGGCGACGCGCTGGCGCAGCTTGATGGCGGCGAAGTCGGCCTCGTTGGCGCGATAGGTGCCCTCGGTCCAGGCGCCGGAATCGGCGTAGTCGTAGAACATGCGCGGCACCCGGCGCTGGGCCAGGATGCGCAGGTCTTCGATGGTCAAGGGCTGGGACATGTCGGCTGGCTCCGCATTTTCGCTCCTGACCGCTCGGTCGCATGGAACCCTGCCGCAGGCAACCGCCCGCTACGTGACCCCGCTATACCGGCCGGGCTTATGATTGACTGCCAGGATCAGGTTGAGCACGGCAGCTCCCAGCAGCGAAATCAGCACTTTCTCCAGCGGCAGCATGAAGAGTGCACAGATGAGGATCAGCGCATCGATGCCAAGCTGAAACCAGCCGGCGCGGATATCGTGCTTCTCCTGCAGGTAGAGTGCGAGAATGTTGACGCCACCCAGCCCGGTGCGATGGCGAAACAGCGCAAGCACACCAAGACCGATCAGGCTGCCGCCGGCGACCGCGGCATAAACCGGGTCCACGGTTGCGATCGCCATCCAGCCGGGCGTGAACCAGGTGAAGAGCGAGACGAGCCCGACCGCGATGAAGGTCCGTAACGCGAAGCGCCAGCCCATGCGACGGACCGCGAGCCAATAGAATGGGAGGTTGATGGCGAAGAAGAGCAGGCCGAAATTGATCCCGGTGGCAAGCTGGAACAGCAATGCCAGCCCTGCCGCCCCGCTCGTGAGCAGGGTCGCCTTGCTGTAGAGGCTGATGCCGATGCTGACGAGCAATGTGCCGAGCAGCATGGCGAAGACGTCTTCGTAGAAACGATGGCGCTCGGTCGGTGGGGCTGAGGTCGCCGCGTCGCTCATGATGGATATCCGGCTGGGTTGAAAGGGCTTTGGTCGTCGGGCGCGACGATGCAACGGTTGAGCCACGCCGGTTGATCCTGTAGGGCCGGATCATCCCTACCGCCACCCTGCGAGATTTACTCATGATTCTGCGGCTCGCCGCTGCGCTCTGCCTGACGCTCCTTGCCCATGCCGCGCCGGCACAGGACACCGTTGCCTGGAAAACCGGGCGCGAGGCGAAGCTCATCGAGACGCGCATCGAGGCGTTGCTCAAGACGATGACGCTCGACGAGAAGGTCGGTCAGCTGCATCTCTCGGGTCGTGGCGAGGGGTTCAATGCCGCACGCATCCGCGAAGGCCGGATGGGCGGGGTGATGAACTTCGTCGTGCCGCAGGAGGTTGCGGATGTCCAGAAAGCTGCGCGCGAGTCCCGGCTGAAGATCCCGCTGATCATCGGTCTCGACGCCGTCCACGGCTTCTCGACCTATTTTCCGCTTCCGCTAGGTCAGGCTTCGACCTGGAACCCGGAGCTGATCGAGGAGGCGGCCTATTGGACGGGGCGTGAAGCGCGCGCCGCCGGCATCCAATGGACCTTCGCGCCGATGGTCGACATCTCGCGTGATCCGCGTTGGGGCCGCGTCCTCGAGGGGGCGGGGGAAGACGCCTATTTCGGCTCCATTGTCGCTGCAGCGCGCACGCATGGCTATCAGCGCGGCGGCGTGGCGACGACCGTCAAGCATTTCGTCGGTTACGGTGCGGGCGAAGCCGGGCGTGACTACAACTCGACCTGGATCCCGACCAGCCAGCTCTTTGATCTCTACCTGCCGCCATTCAAGGCCTCGTTCGAGGCTGGTTCGATGACCGCTATGGCGGCGTTCAATGCGCTGAACGGCGTCCCGACCACCGCGCATGGCGGGCTGCTGACCGGGCTGCTGCGCCAGAACTGGGGATTCAAGGGTTTCGTTGTCTCGGATTTCGGCTCGATCACCGAACTCAGACTGCATGGCATTGCCAAGGACGATGCCGAGGCTGCGCGCAAGGCGCTGCTGGCCGGCATCGACATGGACATGATGGGTGACGTCTATGACAAGCACCTGGCGGCCGAGGTGAAGGCTGGTCGGGTCTCGGTGAAGATGCTCGACGAGGCGGTGCGCCGCGTGTTGCGCGTCAAATTCCACCTGGGCCTGTTCGAGCGGCCCGATGTCGACCCGGCCGCTGCCCCGGCTCTGATGCAGACGCAGGAGGCGCGCGAGGTCGCACTGCGCGTGGCGCGCGAAGGCATCATCCTGCTCAAGAACGCCAACGAAACCCTGCCTGTTGCGTCTTCCGTCAAGCGGCTTGCGGTGATCGGCGCCATGGCCGTGCCGGAGGCCGAGCGGGTCTGGACCGATCCGGCCGGGCTCGGACGGCGCGCCATCCAGTCCTTGCCCGACGCGTTGAAGGAGCGCGTCCAGGCCGGGGTCGAGGTCGTCTACGAGCCGGCCTTCACAAGGAACTGCGGCACCGAATTCGCGGACAAGGAGGCCGCGTTCCGCGCGGCCGCGGCGAGTGATCTCGTCATCGCCATGCTCGGCGAGGATTGCGAGTTCATCGGGGAGGGCGCCTCGCGCGCGAATCTCGGCCTGCCCGGCGTGCAGCAGGAACTGCTCGAGGCACTCGTCGCGAC